>JAIMKT010000077.1:0-6963 GCA_020692245.1 Microcoleus sp. GA_180221_E-2-1-MAG-45_12 | reverse complement strand
TGCTGTATTAGCCGCCGTCCAGTGTACCCAAATTCCCGTTTACCGCCCCCTAAAAGTAGCGATCCTCTCCACTGGGGATGAGTTGGTTAGCCCAGAGCAGCCCCTTGCCCCCGGACAAATTGTGGATTCCAACCAGTATGCCCTCGCCGCTTTGGTGAAACAGGCTGGAGCCGTGCCGATCCTGATGGGAATTATCCCAGATCAACCAGAACTACTCCGGGAGGCGATCGCCAGAGCCGTCTTTGAGGCGGATATTGTCCTATCTACAGGGGGAGTTTCTGTGGGGGATTATGATTACGTCGATGGACTTTTGGCAGAATTAGGAGCAGTGATTCATGTGAAATCGCTCGGCATCAAACCGGGAAAACCCATGACCATGGCAACCTTTGCGGGAGAGCCGAAACCTGTCCTCTACTTTGGCATCCCCGGCAACCCTGTTTCTGCCCTCGTGACTTTTTGGCGCTTTGTCGAACCAGTGATCAAAAAAATGTCAGGGCTGACCGAAAATTGGCAACCTCAATGGGTGAAAGCCCACACCCGTGATCCCCTTAAGGCTGACGGCAAGCGGGAATCCTATCTCTGGGGCAGAGTCCAACTCCAAGAAGGTAGTTATAAATTTTCCCTTTCTAGCGGCAGTCACAGTTCTGGGAACCTTATTAATCTCTCCCAAACCAATGCCCTCGCAGTCGTTCCCGTCGGCAAAACGGCTATCCCTGCTGGGGAAGCAGTCCGAGTATTGTTAATTCCCCAATAAAATCCTTTTGCAGCCTTGTATTTAAGAAAACTGCTGCTTACCCACCCAGCTATTTTTTGGCAACTGTAATATATTGTTAAAAGGCTTAAAGATATTTTAAGTTGTACGTGATAATTTTAGGCTGCCATTAGGGCATAGGGTAAAGGTTATGGCAAAGTATAGTCCCCATACGGAGTTGAATCGGCAGGAATTATTAACAGAGATGGGAGTAGAGTCGATCGCTGACCTCCTCAAGGTGATCCCCCCAGAATTACAGGAAGTGAAGCTCAATATTCCTAACGGCAAACCAGAACTGGAAGTCCGGCAGATTCTCCAAGGATTGGCAGCCCAAAATCAATCCCTAGACCAAGTAGCCGCATTTTTAGGGGCGGGATGTTACAACCATTTTATTCCCTCGGCGGTGTGGGCTTTGGTCGGTCGTGGGGAATTTCTCACCAGCTATACTCCCTACCAGCCAGAAGCAGCCCAAGGTTCCCTCCAAGCTATCTTTGAATTTCAGACAGGGATTGCTCGCCTCACGGGAATGCCTGTGGCGAATGCGTCTCTCTACGATGGAGCCTCGGCAACGGCAGAAGCAGTCCTGATGGCTCTCCGGTTACAAAAGAAGAGATCGCACATCTTGGTAGCGGGCAGTCTTCATCCAGAATACCGGGAATTATTAACTACCTATCTAGCGGGTTTAGAAGTACAGGTGGCTTCCTTGGGGGTCAATGCTGCCGGAGCCGTGGACGATCGACACCTAGAATCTCAACTCAATGACCAGTGTGCGGCGGTGGTGATCCAGTATCCGAATTTCTATGGCACGGTGGAAGATATCAAGGCGATCGGCGATCGAGTCCATGCGGTAGGAGCCTTATTAATTGTGGTAGTTACCGATCCGACAACGTTGGCAGTATTAAAAACTCCCGGTGAATTGGGGGCAGATATTGTCGCTGGGGAAGCTCATTGTCTCGGTACTCCTCCTAGTTTTGGTGGACCACATCTGGGAATTTTGGCAGCAAAATCCGAATTTCTCCGGCAGATCCCCGGTCGGTTAGTCAGTCTCACAGAAGATGCCCGGGGACAATCCGTGTACACCCTGACCCTACAAACCAGAGAGCAACATATCCGCCGAGAAAAAGCCACGAGCAATGTCTGTACCAATCAATCCCTAATGGCAACTGCCGCCGCCGTGTATATGGCTCTTTTAGGCCCCGATGGACTCAAGCAAATTGCCACCAATAGTCTGCAACAAGCCCACAATTTAGCTACTCAAATCCAACAATTACCGGGTTACGACTTAGCCTACGGCGGATCATTTTTCCATGAATTTGTCGTCACCTGTCCCCTGCCAGCCCAAGAGTTGATCGATCGAGCGATCGCCGCCCAAATTTATCCCGGTGTCGCCCTCTCTCAATGGGACTCCAGCCGTACCCACGACCTCTTAATCTGTGTCACCGAAATGAACTCACCCGCAGATATCCAAAAGCTAGTCCAGTTCTTCGCCAGCCAGAGCTAAATGATCATTATGGCAACTACCATTTTGATATAGTACAACCCTCATGGCGCAAAGCCTTGCGCCCCTACAATTGACTGTACTTTACCAGATTAAGAAACACCATACATCATCTCTCAAACCAACTCAAACAACCCATTCAAACAATTAACGCCGATGTCCGACCTCCCTGTACCTCCTCTACCTTCTTTACCTCCTTTATCCCCAGAAACCATCTGGGCTATTATCAAAGAAGAAATTGATGACCACACGGTGAATGCGCTGCTGTGGGATTGTTTGGGCTATCGTTATGTGGATGGAGAATGGGATTTGAGTGGTGTGCCAGAAACTTGGCGAGATGAATATCCCCTGCCCCCAGATTTTATTGAGCATCGTCCACCTACGGTCAAATTAACTCGATCGATCCCCCCAGAACACAAACAACTCCTTAAAGAAGAATTGGGGTTTACGGGTTATAAAATTGGAGAATTTGGCCCCCGACAAACCCGCCGGGCTACTGCTGCAAACTGGTTACTGGGTTTCATGAAAACAATATCAACTAAGTAGATCACAGGTAGATTAAACGTAGATCACAGGTAGATCACACCAAGGAAGGTACGGTTATGCGATCCCTAAAGGTAGTAGCAATCTCGTTAGGCTAGTGGTTAGATAAGTAATTGCTCTCAGTCTTTTTCATAATTATTTATTTAATAATCACTTATTTAATAATTTTGATGATTCTAAATAACTGCCTAGAGCTTGAGTTAGTTGAGGATAAGCCGATGCGGAGATGGTTGCTACCAACACTATGGGAAATCCTAGCCAGTGAACAAACTGGAAAATCTCCGCCCGGTAAAAAAACTCAAGATTCTGCCGAGCAACAGTGGCAGGTGGCGATCGCTTCCCTCCAACAACTCCTCAAAAACCAAGATTCGGCAACCCAAGGCTTAATCCTCACTGCCCCTGCACCTATTTTTAATGACCCAGAGCTAACTACTAGTTTTTCCACGGCTATTTTCAGCCAAGATATCTTTAATCCTTTTGCTTGGATGCCCCTCCAGCTACCGGGACAGATAGATACAACCCTTCCCCCCGATCGACAATACAATCTTTCTTTTCTCCCCGGCGATCCCCTTGCCAAGGAACAATTTTGTTTAGTTTTTACCCAGACTTTCAGCCTCGCTATTGTCTTAGGAATTGATGAAGATGGAGAGAAGAATCTCCTATTTTCCTTTGCTCCAGAAGATACCTACAGTTGCTGGTCTGTTCTCAAACCAAGAATTTTATTAGCTAATCCCCAGCATTTCAAAATATTAGAAAACCTTCTCCAACAATATCCTTTAGTTAATCCAGACTATCGGCTTGTAATGGAATTTAGCAAACAGCTAATTAGCTTCATCCCACCTCCGAATAAAGAACCAATATCCCCGAAGATTGAATATAAAATTCCCCATTCAGAAACCCAAATTACTGCTCAAGTTCCTGATACCTATCAAGCGATCGATGTGGAGTTATTACAAGCTCTCACCCACGAGGTAAGAACTCCCTTAGCCACGATTAGAACCATGACTAAATTAATTCTCAAGCGCCGAGATTTACCCCCAGAGGTGAGCCGTCGTTTAGAGATGATTGATGCTGAGTGTACGGAACAAATTAACCGGATGGAGTTGATATTTAAGGCGACCGAACTAGAAACTCAAGTAGTTAAAGATCATGGGATGAATTTAACTGCCATGTCCCTGTCTCAAGTGTTGCATCATAGTATTCCTCGATGGCAAAAGCAGGCTGAGAAATATAATATTAGCCTTGATGTTTCTGTTCCCCAAAAATTGCCCAATGTAGTTAGTAACCCAGCAATGTTAGACCAAGTTTTGAGCGGTTTAATTGAAAACTTTACTCGGACTTTGAATGCAGGGAGTTTAATTCAAATTGAGGTAAATCTGGCGGGCGATCGACTGAAAATGCAAGTTCAATATCAAAATGGACAAGGTAGATCTAATCAAGCTAATCAATGCGACCCTAGCCAAAAACCGAATCTTAACCACATGAGCTTTGCCCCCAACTTTAAGTCCCTAGGACAACTATTGATGCTGCAACCGGAAACTGGTTCCTTGAGCTTAAATCTGAATGTGACAAAGAATTTATTTCAGGCTCTCGGCGGCAAATTAATTGTCCGGCAACGCCCAGAGCAAGGGGAAGTCATGACTATTTATTTACCCTTACATTTTCAATCTAGTGGTACCTAGTAATTATCTAGGAACTAATTAATAATCGAAGAGACATTAAGAAGCACACTGTAACTACTACGGGACGAATTAAAACTGCACCCTTTTCTGTCACCATTTTTGCCCCCAGATAGGAGCCGATCGCCTGCCCAAAAATCATAATTATGGCAACTCCCCAATAAATCTCGCCAAATAAAAGAAAAGAAATTAGAGCCGAAATATTACTAACAAAGTTATGAATCTTGGCATTTGCAGTAGCTTTTGGTAAACCATAGCCACATAAAAGCACAAAAGCTAGAGCCATAAATGTCCCAGTACCGGGACCAAAGAAGCCATCATAAAATCCGAGGCAGGGAGCAATAAATATGCCAAAGATCGTGTAAGGAATTTTTGGCTTTTGATCCCCATTTTCTAGGTGAGGGGAGAGCAGAAAATAAACCCCAATGAGAATTAACAAAATCGGCAAAATTGTTTTTAAGGATTCAGAGTTAAACTGAAGAACTAACCAGCCTCCAAAGATTGAACCAATAAAAGTTGTCAAAATCGATAGCTTAATTTTGCTTAAATCGATACTGCCTTGCCGTAGGAAATAGATAGAAGAAACCAACGTTCCCATACTGCCTTGGACTTTATTCGTAGCGAGGGTGACAGCCGGGGGAATGCCTAGGGTTAACATAGTAGGAATTGTAATTAAGCCCCCACCGCCAGCGATCGTATCCACCCAACCTGCGGTCATGGCTGCAAAAAATAATCCCAACATAACTTCAATACTTAATTGCATTAGCGATCGCTCTCTCCAGACAAAGCCATAAATTCGCTATCTGTCCAAATTTTCTGTTCTGTAGCCGTAGTCATAACTCACCTAGCTATTTAGGTATTTTAATATTCGTAGTATACTAAAAAAGTTTATCGTATCTAAATCTAGCTCTCAAAATATATCATGTCCGATTCTTTATCTAATACTTCCCTGAAAATTCGTTTAGCTACTATTGATGATGTACCTACTATTTTCAAGTTGATTCAAGACTTGGCAGCCTACGAAAAATTAGCCCATGAAGTCACTGGAAGTGAAGAATTATTGAAAGAACATTTGTTTGGAAAAAAGGTTTATATTGAGGTGATTTTGGCAGAAGTTGACGATCGAGTAGCCGGATTAGCTTTATTTTTTCATAACTATTCTACTTTTCTCACAAAGCCGGGAATTTATCTCGAAGATTTATTTGTTGTTCCTGAATGCCGTCGTCAAGGTGTGGGGAAAGCCTTGATTTCATATTTAGCAAAGTTGGCTATAGAAAGAGATTGTGGCAGACTAGATTGGAGTGTTTTGGAGTGGAATATAAATGCGATCGCCTTCTACGAAAAAATCGGTGCTACAGTATTACCAGATTGGCGCATCTGTCGGGTTATGGGGGCTAATTTGCAAAAGTTATCAGAAAATTAATTCGATTTTATAGGACTGCTGCATAATTCTATTCTTCTTCAAAGATCAAATGAATAGTGCAATACTTTTATTCTTTCTAAAAAGTCAACAGGAGTTTAATCAATGACGGTACTCACTGGACTCGATCGCATAACTTTTGACACCGAAATTATGGCAGGACAAGCCTGTATTCGGGGAATGCGGATGCCTGTATCTGTTATTGTCAACCTTATTGCTAATGGTTTATCTCCTTCAGAAATTATTGCAGACTATCCCTATCTTGAACCAGAAGATATTCAGCAAGCTCTCAGATATGCGGCATGGCTTACCCAAGAACGGGTAATTTCTTGGCAACCAATTATTGCTCAAACCTTATGAAATTCTTAGGTGATATGGGCATCTCTCCTCGAACAATTGAGCTTCTGAGAGAGCAGGGGTATGATGCAATTCATTTAGTTGAAGAGAATTTAGAACGGATGACAGATCCACTAATCCTAGAGAAAGCTAAACAAGAAGAACGAATATTGCTCACCGTAGATTTAGACTTTGCCCAGCTACTCGCAATTAGCGGTGATACCTTACCTAGCGTGATTTTGTTCCGCTTGGGAAATGTGAGTCGAGAGGTGGTTAATAGTCGCTTATTTTCTGTAATAACTTACTATGCTACAGAGTTAGAAGATGGTGTTGTTATTTCTGTAAGGGATGTTTCAACTCGGCTCAGGCAATTACCCCTTTAACTAGGAGATTATTATTTGTTTTAGCATTTCATAATTCATAAGATGGGCCGATCGAATATATCTAGTTGAGATTGTTCTAGGAGGGATTGATCCTTAGTAAGTTTGGGTTGGGGTTTGCTGCCTTTGCGGAGTCCTGTGGCGATTTTGCTGTGCTTCTCAATTTGGCTCATCACCTGCCTTGCCCTCGTGATCACCGTGGGGGGTAAACCCGCTAACCTGCCCGCCTCAATACCGTAGGACTTATCTGCCCCGCCGGGCTGGACTTGGTGGAGAAAAACGATTTCATTGGGCAACTCTTTTACCGTGACTTGATAGTTTGCCACATTATCGAGGATAGCTGCCAATTCATTTAA
>JAIMKT010000076.1 GCA_020692245.1 Microcoleus sp. GA_180221_E-2-1-MAG-45_12 | reverse complement strand
GTTACTGTCTCCCATATTCCTGAAAAGTGCTGTAATGCAACGAATGGGGATTTCTTCAAGGTCGGGATATGCCCAAGTATCACCAAACTGTTGAGGCTTGAGATCTATGGTCAGCAAAAAAGCAGTGCCAATCGCAACAAGGCGGGGATACTGCAAAATTGGCTCAACTGTCAGTTCCGAAGTAACAGCAGTACTCATCATTGCCCACCTCCAGTAATCTTCACCACATCATCGGGGTTGCCATAATAAACATAAGAGAAAATATGAGGTAGCCCCCATTTAGCCTCTTTTCTTTCCGATGAAACTTTGCTTTTTAACTTATCAACCCACTCAGAACGAATTTCCCTGAGAAACTCCGCAGGCTTAACACCGTCATCTTCTCTAGCTTTTACTATAAATTTATTTTTAACCAGTTTTGCAATCCGTGGATCGATCGCTCCCATCGATCCAATATATCCAGAAGCGACTTGAGATAAAGCAACAGCAGCTATGCCACAGGGTTTGGAATTATCCCATATCAAACGTGCAGAGTAGGGTGCATTGACAAACAAGCAAAGCGGGTAAGTATCATTGCACATAAATATCGGCTCAAAATCAACTTGAATTGGGCTATGCTGACATTCAATAGGCTCCCACTGCCATGCTTGGGGAATACTGCCAGCATAGATATGCCCGTTGCATTGTAAAGAAGCAACTGCTACTGCCTGCAAATTGTTAATAATTGCATCTTGCCAATCTTCAAGACTTTCTATCGGTTCCGATAAAGGGTAATCATCTGAATCATCTAAATGGACATAAGGAACCATACAACCCTCATAAACTTTCGATTTTGTAAGATCGAGATTGCGTGATTTACCAAAAAGTTCTTTCTCTAACCATCGTATAACAGTAGCTTTAATCCCTAAAAATACATTAATGTCTAACCGAACCATTTCCCAATTAATTTGCTGGCTTGTTTTATCAACTAAGATAATGTTGCAATTACCCTGAAAGAAGTCGATAGTTTTTCTCAACCAACATAATAATTTGCCTAAACAATTTTCAGCATAGTCGAACAGATTATAAGAATCTTGCTTTTGCTCTACAATACCTTCAAAAGAAGGTAAGTTAAGGGATATTCCCTGCACCATCCATTCGTTTTCACCATTGGTATTAATGAATAGACTAACAGAGTTATCAGAAAGCTTAATAAAAGGAGCGATCGGTAGTTTTTGTGTAGGCTCATTGCTGGTGGGAAGTGTAAGTATATTCACATTGAAAGAAGTGGCACAGGATTGGAACTTCCCCTGACCTGATATCCTATATTTAAGCTGTAAAGATATAACAGACTGACATTTCTCAGTAACAACAAACCAAAACTTACAAGACCAATCTAAATCTGCTCTGTCATTAGTGGGCTTAAATTGCTTAATAATCTCTTTTGTATCATAAAATAACAATCCTTGAGCCTCTAATAAGAGATCAATACTATCGGTGGGAACTATTACTTCATTCTGACGAAACTATTTATAACCAGAAGATTGATTAGGAATTACATTAACTAAAACATAATAAACTCCTCCAATTTTAAGTTCCTCATTTGGAAGAAGTTCACTGTTATTTTCTGAGTACAAAGATGCATGAAAATAAAACTTATGATCGGTATAATAGTTATAGGTATTTTGTGTCTGAGTTATGTTGGTTAATCGAGATTCCTTGCCTGTTTTAACAATTTGAGATGGAGCAAGTTGGGAAGGTTCTTGCTTGGCAACACCAGGCGATCGATTAAACCACATGTCTAATATCCCCACTAGATCGCCTCCTGCTTTACATCTGATGCTTCTACATTAAGAGGCGGCGGTGATCGCTTAATTTCCACTGTTTCTATCACCGCCCCCAGTTCCTGCGCCAACCTTTGGGGTAACTCAGCAGAAAACTGAGGTTGTGGGTCAAGAAACACAATATCTAACCTAGGGATTTGTGATAGCCCCCTAGCTACCGTCAAAGCATCATCAATCCCTTCCTGCGCCACAGGATAATTTAGCTCACCTTCCAAACTTGCCAGCAAAGGAATATTTCCCCGCCCATCCGTTAACACCACCAACCGCACTCGATCGACCCGACTCCGCCCGTGTTGCAAAGCAGCCCTCGCCGTCCGCCCCGCCAGATCCAAACCGTGGGCAAGGGGAGTACCACTGCCCGATTCTCCTTCTAGGGCTTTGAAGATTGCTGGGGAAAGTAAATTTTTTGCCTGTACCAAATGTGATCGCAGGGGATTTTCTCCCTTTGCTCCCATCCGAATAATGCCAATACTCGCCCGAAGCACATAAGCCCAGTCCCGTAAATGTGGTTTCAAAGCTTCTAGCCAGTCACGATCTTGGAGACAAGTAAAATCGATCGCACACAAAAGTTGATACTGCGGCACAGGAATCCGGCGATAGCTGCGTAAATCGGATAACCAGATTCGACGCGATTTGCGATAGTTATAAAATTTTGCCGCTTCTAAGACAGTCCCCAAGATTGAAATATCTTCCAAGGTAGTAGTTGATTGTGTGCCGATCGGATGACCAAAACCTGCCCGGGACGATCGGGCTGATACCATCGGCAAAGTTAAAGGCTCCAACTCTCGCATCACAGGCGCATCATCTTCAAGGTATGGATTATCTAGCTTCTCCGGTGCGGATTCAACCTTGGGTTCAACTATGACAGGGGGCAAAGGTTCTTTTACCTCAGAGTTCACCACCTGCTCAAGTCCTTTGTCATTGCTGGAAGTAGAAGTTAGTTCCTTTGACTGGGTTCTTCGGGGGTTAAGAGATTCGGGAACACTTGATTGCTTGGTTGTGACTTGGCTTGTGGGAACTGATAAATTCTGACTGATGCCCAGTAATCGAACTGCCCGATCGACAGTAGGAATTTTCACAACATCTTCCCCTGCTAAACTAGCTAAACCCCGTGCCAACCTTGCTAGAGTGAGCAGCCGTCGCATTCCTAGAGGATATTTGCTGAAGTATGCCTGTACCCGATCGATCGCTTCTCCTGTCATCAAGGGTATCACTCCCTGAGCAATAATTTCCTGCGATCGTGTCGCCAATTCTAAGGCGATCGGTAGTAACTCTGTCTGAGGTTCTGTCTCAGCATCCAACAATTGCAACCGTTCCATGAGGCTTAGTTCATCAAGATTTCTACCCCCAATATTTGGGGGCTTACACCTTAAAGCAAAGCGATCTAACAAATGGGGTGATATTTCTCCCAAGCGATCACTCTGACATCCAGCAATGCACCAAAAGTGGGGCTGCCAAGTTACATCTATCCCATCTCGTTGTAAGGTCGCACATTTACTATCTAACAAGGTTACACAAGCTCTCATTGCCAGTAAACTCAGACGACTAAGATCGGGAATCACCACGAGTAAAAGATCACCTACATTCTGCTGAACGAGTTTGCTGGGCTGCCAAACAATACTCAGGTTATCTCGATCGTTCTCCTGAGGGTTCCTAGGAATGGTGAAGCGTCCCCAAAGATTTTCCTCGGTGGTAGATGAATTCAGCATCAAAAGATTAGTCGAACTTGAGCTACGATGAGCGATCTTAATTATTTCTGCCCATTGGTCGGCAATTTTTAGGATATCTTTCTCTGTTGCATCAAAAATCAACAAGCTTTGCAACGAAGGCTCGATCGTCGCTACAGTCAATAATTTAAAAAAATCTTCTTGTTGTAGCTGAGTCCTACTCATTATGGTACAGAGATATTCAATTCTTCTTTGACTTTAAGTTCTCGCTCTTCACTCCAAACAAGATTTTCACCCCTTTGGCGGTGTTGTAAAGCAAAACGAGCCACTCGAAAAACATCCTTGACAGTTGCCGAGGTTTTACCCTGAAGAGACGCATGAGCCATCGCTGCTAGTGCCAACACATAATCAGCCCGATGTCCCTCTGTCCCAAAGGCTTTAGCAACTCTTGAGCAGATAACAGTTAACTCTTTTAACTCCTTGTTTATTTTATAGGCTTTGAAACTCTCTTTAGCTTTGTGTAGTTTCTTCGCCGTCTCAATATCTTTATTTCTCGCTGCTTCTACGGAGTTATCAGAATTAGTTGAGCCTTGCTTTTTCTCGGCAAAACGTACCGCCTCGTAAGCTAATACATTCTGCAAAATCTTCGATCGCGTTTCCTCATCCTGAACCGTGACAACTTGCACCATCAAACCAAAGCGATCAAGTAACTGCGGACGTAATCCCCCCTCTTCAGGGTTCATTGTTCCCACAAGGCAAAAGTCGATCTGTTCTCGTCTATCCTGCCCCTCGTGTTCAACCGTCAAAATCCCCGTTGATGATACATCGAGAATAATATTAACAATGCGATCGTCTAAGAGGTTAACTTCATCAATATATAAAATGCTATCTTTTGCCTGTTCGAGTAACCCTTCCTTACTTTTTGGCTCGTTATCCTTAATCAGTTTCTGAATATCCCAACCACCTACCACCCGATCTTCTGTAGCATTGATTGGTAAAGTAATTGGCTGTTTCTGGTTAACCATTACCCCAAAAGATCGAACTAGGGTAGATTTCCCCGTCCCGCGATCGCCACTGAGCAGCACTCCCCCAATTTTAGGAGCAATAAAAGCTAGTTCTAGAGCTAATTTCAGGTCTTCCTGCCCCACCATCATAGAGTAGGGCATCACTTTAATTTCTGATGGTGAAGTAATCATAGAAGTTTACTGAGTTTGCTCCTGTGTAGCGTTATCAACTATGGTCTTATCTCCACCTTTGATAGTTTGTGTACCTGAGCCTGCCATTGCCTGACGAACATTTTTAATAGTAGACTCATTACCTACAATAATTTCCTGAAGTCTTTTTTCTCCACCTAACATAGCAAGTAGTTCTTTACTAAAGTCAGGAGCCTCTTCGAGTCGTTTGGCTAAAATTTGAGTAAGCATTTGTTGCATAAATTCACTATCCGGGTTACTTGCAACATTTTGAGCCACCGTATTTAATTCTTTATCATCTTTAAATCTACTAGTAATCTTCGTCCACAAACCCTTTGCTTGCTCCCAACCCGCAACAACTCAGAGTATCCCCAACACTAAGGCAGCAGGTAGGAGATTTACTGTCTGATAATTTAGCAGGCAGAGTCAATGTTGGTCCTTCCATTACCAATCAAATAGCTCAAAGATTTTTACCAGCCCTTCCCCCCTCTCCGCCTTCAAGAACTCCCTTGGCAGACTCCATGCTGGGACTCCGGTTCCAAATTTCGGAGGCGATGCGACTTGCCGCTGAAAATACCACCAGCGTTGTTCCATCTCCAGACTACACACCCCCGGCAGTTCCCTCTCGATCGCTAAACGAAACTCAACTAGGTCAAAGAAATCAAGTATTAGGTAGAGTCAATAGTATCTTTTCCAATGCAGATCAACTCCTTGCCGATGCTCAAGCAGCCAAAGAAGCTCTTGACAATGCCCTAGCCAATTCTCGTGATTTTAGAAAACAGATTGTAGGGCCATGGCAAACGGTGGGAGAGACTGCCTCGATCGCCATCAGGAAAGCAGAGGAAAGAATCAACTCAGCTTCTAGACTCGCCATCTCAAAGCAAGACATAACTAGCAGGGTTTCCGATCAAGTCTTTGATATCACTGCCAAAGTCCAAGAAGTAGAAAGTTTGTTTCAAACCTTGAGAGATTACGTTCCGGGAGATCCTTCGGCAATGATGCCCGATGATCTGTTTATTGCACAGGGTCGGCGTAAAGATGTTGCCGCAGCCATTAAATATATCAACAACCAAATTGATAGAATGACTAATGAAATTAGCCGTATCCCCCAGCAGGAATTGACTCAAAGAAGATACTTGGTAGATGCCCTAAATAAACTAAAACAAGTCAAGGCAAAAGCCCAAGACAACTATGCCACTCTGCCAGAACTAAGCAATCTTAATGTAGTCGGCGGGCAGCTAAGAGATCAGGGGAATGAAGTTATTGCCTCGATCGATGCCCTAAACTCTCTCTCCATAGAGAAAATTGACTTCATCAAGCCAGAGGTACAGAGGGCGATCGAATCTACAAAAACAAATATTCAGTCTATTGCAGAAAAAGGCTTTGGATTGGTGGAAACCCCTAAATTAATCGCAGACATTGATAATCAAATTGCGGTGCTTGAAAGAACCCTCCAATCCCTCCCCAGAGGAGATGCCCAAGGCACTGCCCAAAATCTAGCCAACTATAGAGCTAACCTCTTAGCCCTAAAAGCAAGGATCAACCAATTCCCCCGGAATAGAGACGAGCTTCTAGCTAGAAAAGAGGGCCCCTATGCTTTGACCACTGAGCAGAAAAGAAGATACAACAAACTGCCCCAAACTAGATCATTCCAAAACCTAAGAGTCCAAGAAATCAACGAGCAGCAAAGTAGATTTTTCAGTCTCCATACTCAGGCAATGTCAGAAATTGTGGGGAATGAAGAATTGCAAGCTCTCTCGGCTCAATTCAATCCCGGTCTAAAAGGAATCTCCCCGGTTCAAGAAATAATTAACGGATCCAACCAAACTGTTTCTACCAGCCTAAATAAAATTTACTCTGAAATAAATCAGTCCATCTCAATGTTGCGAGTTGTGGGCGACCCCGAATTTGGGGCAAGATATGTCGCCCACAATATTAGCCAAGTTTTTATTGATGATGTCGATCGCCTAACCGATGGGGCTTTAAGTAGAGTTCTTAAATCTCCCGAAGGACTTGAAAATGCTGCCCTAATCAGGAGGCAGGTGGTAGCCGATCTTAAAAAGAAACTAGACAGCCTAGTTAAAGATGCTTCCGGTAAAACTAGATCGATGGGGCTGCTCGATCGAGTGGAAGACCTAATTAACTACGATGTAAGAACAAGGAATATCTCTGAGATCTCAAACCAGATTGATGATGCTCTAGAGAGGGCAGTCAATTCTCAAAGAACAAGAATGCAAGGACTTGAGAGGTACGAAGAATCCATAAAATCTGCCTACGCTGCCCTCACGGATGTCAACCCCTTGCTGGCAACTCAAAATTACGCCCCAACCTTGGCGGAAATAACAAGAAAAAAAGGAGAATATTTAGCGGCTTCCAATGGAGTGATTGCTGGGCTGCGCCAGCAGAAAAGAATTATTGAGGCTGAATTATCTCGCCCAGTCATGGTTCAAAACCAACCCAAAACTCCGGAGCAAATTCTTGAGGAAATTAAGGCTCTTAGAACTGAGGTTCGATCTTTCAGTGCCAGAAGCCAAGATCGTAATGTAATCCTCAACCTTTACCAGAAGGGTGTCCTCACCTCTAAAACTGAAGATGCTTTGGAGGCAATGATCGCTCGATCGACGCAACCTCAAAGACTGGGCAGCAACCAACAAGCTCTTTATGAACAATTAACTGAGGATGAATTAATCGCCGTCAGGAAGGCTCAGGAGAATGGAACCCTTAGTTTGTTGGTGCAATCTCAAAAACTACGGAGGCAACACGCAGCCCTCGATGTCGCCAGACAAAAAGTATGGAGTGAAGTCAATGAAGTTGTTAATGAAAAAATCCGTAAGAAAGGTTAGCGATCGACGTTATCGCAGCCGGACGATTACTTTTATAAAACTTTAAATCAATGTAGGAGATCAACCAATGCTCAGAACCTACGAAGCCATAATTCAAGATGGAGAAGTAAAGTGGTTAGCTGAAAAGCCAGATATCCAATCAGGTCGCGTGTTTATCACTGTTCTTGAAGATCGATCGACAGTAACTCCAACAACAAATGATTCCTTAAAACAAGATTTGCTTAATCTGTTTGGTACTGAACCAGATGCTCAGGATATTCCCAGAAGAAGGATTGAAAGCTGATGATTCTTGCAGATACCTCAATCTGGATCGATTACCTCCGGGGACAAAACAATCTCCTTCAAACTCTAGACTCGTGACAAGAGGCTAAATATCATTGCCCAAGACCTCAACCTTGCCCACATTTGCTAAATAAAACTACTATGCCCCAAAAAACTGGAGCTGTGGGTAACTTTTATAACTATGGCGGTTAAGACATGATAGGCTTTTACCTTGCTATTCTCACCAATCTGGGACTATGCACAGCCTTTATTTTAAACCTGATGTTACGTGGAACCCTCATCCCTTTTGAGAGAGGGGCTAGGGGACGATTAAATCTATAGTCAAAATTTGCTGAATTGCAGTATTCAGTTGGCGGAACTTGATGGGTTTAGCGAGATATTCATTGGCTCCCGCCTTTAAACACCTTTCGCGATCGCCTTCCATCGCTAGAGCTGTAAGGGCAATAATCGGAATAGCCGCAATTGATGCATCAGCACGAATTAGACGGATCGCTTCTAGCCCATCCATACCTGGCATTTGAATATCCATGATGATGATGTCAGGGCTTTCTGATTTTGCCATCGCAACGGCTTCTATTCCATTTCTAGCGATCGCTATGCGGTAATTGATCGCGGTTAGATAGGATGTGAAGGTTTGGATATTGGCTTCGTTATCTTCAGCAAGTAAAATAAGCGGTGCATGATCGGGATCTATGACCACTGGCGGTAAGGTAGTCGAAACTGTTGTGGATTCTGGAGCGCTAGACTGGGACATTTCATAGGGTAGGGCAACCGAGAAAGAGCTACCTTTGCCGAGTTCACTCTCAGCCATGACCTGACCGCCATGTAGTTCGACAATCTGCTTGACTAGGGCTAGCCCTAAGCCCGTACCTTCGTATTGACGATTGAGACTGCTGCTAACCTGCACGAAGGGTTGGAAGAGTCGTTGCAAATCGTTGGGAGCAATGCCAATGCCAGTATCTACGACTTGAAATACAATCATCGGTGAATTCATCAGTTTGATGCGCTGGGGGATTGTCGCCTCTCCTTGCCATGTATCGCCTTTACCGACAGCAATTAGAAGATTTACTTGCCCTTTACTGGGAGTGAATTTGACAGCATTGGTGAGCAGATTGATTAAAACTTGTCTGATGCGACGTTCTTCGACATTAATGTTGTTGATATTCTTAGGAATATTGCTGTTGAGTTGCACTTGCTTTTTAAATGCTTGCTGTTTGACAAAGACCAGACTAGAATCACAGAGATTTTTGACTGAGACTGATTCAGCATTTAGTTCCATCATCCCTGATGAGATTTTTGATAGATCGAGAATGTCATTAATTAGGGATAGAAGATGTTCGCCGCTTGATTCGACTGTACCGATCGCCTTTGTTTGTTTTTCGTTTAGCGAGCCTAAAAGCTGCTCTCCCAGAGCGTTAGACAGTCCTAAGATCGAATTGAGCGGGGTGCGGAGTTCGTGGCTCATGTTGGCAAGAAATTCATCCTTGAGCTTGGTGGCGCGGAGAAGTTCATCATTGACTTTGAGCAGTTGGATTTCGGTTTGCTTGCGGATCGACAAATCAGCTTGAACCTGCTCATACAGACTAGCTTGCTGAATGGCGATCGCTAATTGATTCGCAATTTGTTGGAGTAGTTGAGCTTCTGAATCTTGCCATTCTCGCGGTTCTGCACAGGCATGGACTACCAAAACGCCCCACAGCTTTTTAGATCCCTCCGTTGTTACCCAGCGATGATTTTCGCTAATGCGCGACTCTAGGAGAATTGGCGCGATAATTTTGGACTTGATCTGACCTTCGATCGAGTATTCTACTAGGCATTCTGTCCAAATGTCATTCATCACATCGGGAACAATGCGAGGCTTGCCTTGCCAATAGCAATCGAGAATTTCCTGTGACCAAACTTCGTCTTCCCAATTAAGGTCTTTGAGATTGGCAAAGTTACTATGTACTGATTCTTCGACAATTTGGCTGTTACCATTATCAAATAGTTGAAAGACGATCACGCGATCGCTAGACAGCACATCTTTAACTTGTTGAGTCACCACTGCCAGAATCTCTTTGATACTAAGTGATTCGCGAATTTTATTGGTGATTGTCGCTAAGGTTTGCTGTTCTCGCAATTGCTGCGCTATTTTCCATTGAGATTGCTGACCTATTAATAGTTCTTCTTGAATTTGTTCATAGAGACTGGCTTGTTGAATAGCGATCGCTAATTGAATAGCAATTTCTTGAATCAGATTAATCTCATGCTCTTGCCATTGGCGAGTGTTAGCGCATTGATGGATACACAGTAAGCCCCATAGGTTGTTGCCACATAGTAATGGAATTACTAGATTTGCCCGTACCTGAAACTGTGCCAAGATATCGCGATGACAGTCCGTCAGACCAGCATTATCTATATCATTAACGACCTGCATTCGACCTTGGACATAATCGGCAGCATAGTTTTCGCCAAAGCAATGGTCATGAATGTGAACCTCCATTGCTGAACTAAATCCATCGACAACGGATTCGGCGACAAATTCACCATCATCAAAATTGGATTCTGGATAGAATTTGAAAATACCGACGCGATCGCATTGCAGCAATTGCTGAATTTCTTGACAAGCGGTATCAAAAATTATGGAGATATCGAGGGATTGACGGATACGCTGAGTAATTCCTCGCAATAGGGTTTCTCGATTTGCCTGTTGGAAAATAATTTGCTCGGCTTGTTTGCGATCGCTAATATCAAAATTAACCCCAACCATACTTTCAGCTTTACCTTGAGTATCTCGCTTAATCTTTCCATAGGCTTTAATGAAGTGAATACTGCGATCGGGATGAATGACCCGAAACTCACAATCATATTCTGCTTGTCCTAAGACGGCTTGTTGGAGTATAGATTCAGTAACCTCACGATCGTCTGGATGTATTGTGTCTGACCAAATTTCATAAGGTAAATGGGAATAAGTCTCTTGTGAGTATCCATACAGTTCATACATCCGATCGTCCCAAACCAGAAAATTCTGTTGAATATCCCATTCCCAACAGCCGATCGCCCCAGAATTGAGTGCTAAAGCTAATCGCTCGGTTGCATTCTGTAGTTGCAATTCAGATTGTTTGCGATCGCTAATATTGCGGCATACACAAATCAGCAAACCTGTATCTGTAGTGGTTAAAGATAATTCTTCATCAAAAGCAGAGCCGTTTTTGCGGATCGCGATCGTTTCTCCTTGCCATGAGCGATCGCGCTGTAGTACAGGAAATACTTCTTGCTCAAATCGGGCTAGCTCTTCTGAGGAATACAACTCTGTCCAAGATTTGCCCAGCAGCTCGTCAGGATGATCATAGCCAAATATTTCTAGATGGGCTTGGTTTAAATAGATATATTTATTATTTTGCAAAATCGCAATACCGTCGATCGCGGCTTCAATGGCAGCAAGTTGCTGTTTAAGAGTCTTTTCGGCAACTTTGCGATCACTAATATCCTGAAAAGTCCCCATCACGCCGATCACATTTCCCTCTGCATCTCGTAGAGGAATTTTATTAGTCTGTAACCATTGCTGTTCACCAGATGCCAAGGTAATTTGCTCTTCAACATTCAGTTTTGCTAAACCTGATTCCATAATCTTCTGATCGTCAGCACTATAAGCAAGAGCTTCATCTTCGGTACAAGCAAAATCAAAATCGCTTTTACCAATTGCTTCTAAGGGCGACTTCAGTCCGCATGTCATGGCAAATAGTTGGTTGCATCCTAAAATAACTGATTGACGATCTTTCCAAAATACTGACAATGGGAAAGTATCGAGGACAGTTTGTAATAATGTTTGAGATTCTCGTAAGGCATTTTCAGCTTGCTTGCTATCGCTAATATTGTTAGAACAACCAATCAAGCGAATGGGATTTCCCATTGCATCCCAAACGATCGAAAGACGCAGGCTGACATAAACTTTACTTCCTGATTTTGTCTGAATCCGAACCTCAACTTCATGAGTTCCCTTTTCTAGTAGCGGCATAAAGACCAAGGATTGCAAGAGAGGCAAATCTTCAGCTAGATAAAGCATACTAACATTCTGCCCGATCGCTTCATCAGACTTGTATTCATAGAGTATCTCAGCTCCAATGTTCCAAGCTAGGATCGTGCCATCTAATGCAGTAGAAATTACAGCATCATGAATCTGCTCCAGCATTTGCGCTTGCAGTTGAACTTCTTGAGTGCGTTCTTGAACCTTTGCTTCTAGAGATTGATTGAGTTGTTGCAATGCTTTCTCTGCTTCCAACAATGATGCCGTTCTTTCTTTGACTTGACTTTCTAAATCAACATTGCGATTTTCTAGCAGAGTTACTTTTTCTGATTCTAGTTGTTCTACTTTTGCTTCTAAAACCTTGGCTAAATTATAGATTTCAGTCGGATTTAAGGCTTGGAGCAAACTGGTCTGAGTGACGATTCCTAATAGTTCGCCAAATTCACCTGTCACCGCCAAGCGCCGAATCAACCTCTGCTCCATAATTTGCTGCACCGCCAACAGGTTATTCTCTGGTTTGACGGAAAAGATCGGCGTACTCATCACCGTATGCGCCATACAGGTTTCAAGGTTTAAGCCTAGGGCTTGAAACTGCACAACATCACGCTCGGTCACTATGCCCACAGGAATCTGTAGGGAGGGATCAGTACGGCTTGGCTCAACAATCATCACCGAACTAATTTTCTGCTCTGCCATCATTTGCGTGATCGCCAACATCGAACTCTCAGGAGCAGCACACACTACATCAGAAGTCATCACCTCCGACACCAATCGCAGCCGCATGAGATCGATAGGGCGAGAAATTTGTCGTAAACTTTCGTGAGTTACCATTCCCACAAGCAGATCTTGATCGTCGAGAAGTGGCAAATGACGAATGCGGTATTGCTGGAGTAGATTGACTGCTAAAAACAAATCTGTCAGGTCAGACTCGCGCATAGTAACCACAGGATGCGCCATCACCTCTCGGACTAATAGACGATCAAGGTCTTGCTGCTGAGCGCTGAGACGCACCACATCGCGCTCGGTCACTATGCCGATCAACTTTTCATCTTCTAATACCAAGACACAGCTAGATCTTGCCTCTTGCTGAAATTGTTGCTGATGATTATCGCTATAATTCTCCGCATCACATTGCGATCGCCCAATACTCATTAAGGCGATCGCCTCCATGACAGTTGCATCGGCAGGAACCACTAAAGGCTCACGAATAATTGCTGCTTGTAATTCTAGTAATGTAAGTGTTGATGTAGTCAAAAATTTTTGCGGATAAATAACTATTAAATCAGATGATTGATTCATGCCTAACTTATTAGGACGCTGAAAGTTGATGAATTGTGTTTGCCAATTGCTTTAGCTTAACAGGTTTAGAGAGATATTCGTTTGCTCCTGCTTCTAGGCAACGAAGGCGATCACCTTTCATTGCTAGAGCCGTCAGCGCAATAATTGGAATATCAGTTAGATTAGGTTCGAGGCGAATTAGTTTAAAAGCTTCTAGTTGTCTGATTTGTTACTCGGTAAGATCGCGGGGTTGGCGATCGATCGCTTCACTGGGGCGGTTTGGGGCTGTAGCCAATGTCCCATCATAGGCATAGAGTGAATTAGGGGCAAAATCCCGCAGCTTATAGTAGGCAACTCCCAAGATTTCTTCCTTGTCATTCTTTGCCATGGCGACAGGCACTTCTCCGGCTTCCTGAAAGTGGGCTTGGAGTAGCTCGTTTTGATCTGCTAGGGTTGTTAGCCTCAAAAAAGGGATTTCTTTGGGGTTCACTGTCTCAACACCCTCAACTAATTGCCAACGAATATTTTTCATAGATTGGGGGTTAATTAATAGGGAGTTGAAATCTATAGGGTTAAACTGCTAACATGGTTTACCAGAATACCAGAAATAAAGCTATCTGTAAAACCAGACAACCAGATAACCAGATGAAAATTATTACAGTTACAGGTTATAAGGGAGGGGTTAGTAAATCTACTACTTCAATTCACCTCGCTACCTTTTTTAGCGATCGAGGGAAAACGTTGTTAGTGGACGGAGATCCAAATCGTACTGCCGTCTCCTGGTCGAAGCGGGGTAGCCTACCCTTTGAGGTTGCCGATGAGCGTCAAGCCATGCGAGTAATTGCCGGGAATGATTTTGTGGTGATTGACACACCCGCACGTCCCAATTCGGACGATTTGAAGGAGTTGGCTAAAGGTTGTGATTTGTTGATTCTGCCCACGACCCCAGATGTGGTGAGTTTAGAGCCAATGCTACAAACTGCTAACGATTTAGGGGATGCAGCTTACAAAACCTTGTTAACGATCGTACCCCCAGCACCTAGTAAGGAAGGATTAGCCATGCAGCAGGAATTAACTGAAAATGGGATCCCGGTTTTTAAGACGATGATTCGGCGATCGGCAGGATTCCAAAAGGCAGCTTTTGCGGGGGTTCCCATTCGGGGGATTGCGGATGCTCGATCGCGTACGGCTTGGCATGATTATGAAGCTTTAGGGAAAGAAATCTTGGAGGGATGGAGTAATGGCTAAATATGGGGATTTAATTAAGCAGGCAAGACAACCATCTGACCAGATAACCAGTAAACCAGATAACCAGATAGTTGATGAGTTAGATGATCAATCAGATCAAGTAACCAGTAAACCAGATGACCAGATAACCAGAGAACCAGTAACCCAGAAAGAAGTTAATCTTTGTGTTAAAGTGCCAGAGAACTTAAGGAGGCATTGGGCGGCGGAGGCAAAAAGGCAAGGGGTGACGATGACTGAGATTATTGTTAATGCTCTAGCAGAAAAGTTTGGCAAACCATCTTGATTTCTGGTTATCTGGTTTACCAGCTTTCTGGTAATTTGCCCAAGAGTTACAGAAGTATCGATCGCCCCCCGGCGTATCCCCAAGAAAACTAGAACGAGGAAAATTAAGTATGAAAGATGAAACTATTAACTCTGTACAAATCCCGGCTCCTAAGTTTGATTTGTCCGAAGCTGTGATTCTTGAATGGAATGGACAAACAGCAAAGGGACAGATTACCGATCGCCGCTATTGTTTTGATGGGGATGTCTGGGAATATCAAATTTCTGGGGGTCAGTATGCGATCGCCGATTATATTACCCCTAGGGAAGGAAACAGTGAAGAGTGAACAAGGAATATCTTGGATACAGGTACGATAAACAAGCAACAGAGGAGAAATTAACAATGATCAACGGTAATAATGGCAGCGATCGCCTAGATTTACTCACAGACCAGATCGGGCGGTTAACCGAGCAAATAGCTCAAAGCAATATCACGATCGCTAATGGTTTCGCTGAGACTAGAGCAAACATCGAGAAGCTGGGGGAACGGCTAGAAACAAAGCTAGATAGATTAGTAGAAATCACAGATAGGCAAGCGGAGACGGTAGCCAACCAAGCCCAAACCGTCGATCGCCTCTCCCTGATGTTGGAAAGATTGTTGAGCGATTCCCGATGGGAGGCTCCGCTAAAATAGTACCAAAGCTAACCGAGAGGAAAACCATGTTAACCCTAGAAATAGCAATCCAAAAAATCCATCAATTTTCTCCCGAACAGCGCAATAAAGTTATTGAATATATCGAATTTCTAGAATTTCAAGCCCGTCGAGAACAAGAAAGCCAAACCGAAATACCTCTTGAGCCAACCGATGACGAAATTTCTGCCTTCGATCCAGACTTTGCTGAAATGATGGAAATCACCGATCGGGGAATTAAGAAGTATAGAAATGCCTTAATTGAGTTAGCAAAATAATGAAGGAACCACGATGGCTCAACGATCGCGAGGTGATAGCGGCTCATAAAAAGATTCTAGCCATGTCTGGAGGTAGTCCGGGCATCCTTAACCAAGGAGCGATTGAGTCAACCCTCTACAAAGCTCAAAATCTTTTTCATTACAGCGATCGGCAAGTAACTATTTTTGAATTTGCCGCCGCCTATGGTTACGGATTTGCTAAGAATCATTGTTTTGTAGATGGCAATAAACGGATTGCCCTCATAGCAGTCTATGGCTTTCTTGCTATTAATGGAGTTGAATTAACTGCTTCAGAAGTTGATGCTGTTCAATACTTTTTAGGACTGGCGGCTAGTCAAGAACCTCAAGAAATCGAGATGGAGAAACTTGCTAACTGGTTGCAATCTCACAGCAGCTATTGAGCGATTCCCGATGGGAGGCTCCGCCAACGAGTACAAAATGCCTAACGCACGGTTCATATCACCTAGCGTGGGTAGTTTCTGTAATTTAGCTTGGGTAAAGCTTTTAAAGCTTCTACTTTGGGTACATAATGCGATTTGTACCCAGATTTGTACCATTAATCAGAATGTCTTATTGATTAAGTGTATTAAGTAAAGCATAGCTTATTAGTTTGTATTTATGAGCAAATATTACTTATCGATAATCTTAGAAAGATTTAATTTACTTATCTATTTAGACTCAAAAACCGACCAAAATCGCTAGAAGCTAATCAGGAAGTGGATTCTGGGTTCTTTTGTGAAAAACAGCTTTTTGATTCTGCTGGGGAAACTAATTTTAAAACTAATCAACTGGTTTTTTCGTGGTTTGGGGGGTGGGGGTATCTTACATTAATTTGGGGATAGCTAACCAAAACTAAAGAGTATAAATTCTCAACTCTATGCGTAGAAATGTCTGAAATAGGGGTGTTTTGTACCTTGACTATAGTGGTAATAAAAAGCTCCTTTGACTATATCCAAATGCCCTTAATTAAATGCCCCAGATTATTGAATGGCATCCGTCTGGGGCATTTTGTTTTATTCGGATTCGTCGTTGGAAATATCAAAAAGATGGAGTAGATTTCTTCGTTAAAAATAAGATACAATCGATCGGAAGGTTGACAGAATTTAAAAAGCAAAAACCACCTAGGTGCGAACTAGATGGTTCTTGCAAATTTTCGATTTTTCAATCTTTCGATCTATTAACTCCCTTTCCTACATAACTTTCTCAGGGTTCAGGATTGGGATACAAGTGGTTCCCCTTTTGGGGTTCCTTGTGTAGACCTATGTTAAGGAATTTTGTACAGTTTGGCAATAAAGATAGTTTTGTACGTTTTGACAATAAAAATGGAGTTTTAGATAAAAATAATAATATTGGCAACTCTCAATATCATAACAGCGATACCTATACAAATCAAGGATATATTCCCAATAGACTTAACTATCAAAAAGATAGTATAAGACAAAAAGATAGTAAGCCCAAAAAAGTTATCACTGTTGAGATTAAGCCCCGACCAACCTTCGAGCAGCATCAAGAATTAGTTACCCAAAGTTTTGCTAAGTCTGGTGTTGAGAGATGGTTGGGGACTAAGGGATTTGAATTTGTAGCAGATACGGCGATCGATCCTAATGGGGACGCAGTAGTCCCGATCCATGAGTTCCTGAACCCTGAAAAGCATTTGGTTACTCAAGGGCATCAAGCTAGGGCTAATCAGTCCGCCCTGCTAATGTTCAACGAAGACGGCAACGCATATCAGGCGATCATTAACCGTTCCCATAAAGATAAACCCTATCAGTATCTAGCACCAACCGGGGCAGGGAATAGGGCATTTTTACCCCATATTCCTAGGGCAGTTCGGAGGGCGATCGTTAATCGCTATGGGAAGAAAACATACGCCGATCTGCTAGATGCACTCAGCTTTTGGGATTTTATAGAGGCTCACCCAGAAATCCCCATCATTATTACTGAGGGGGTGAAAAAAGCATTATCTCTCCTCCAGCAAGGGTATGTAGCGATCGCCGTCTATGGCTATAGATGTTTGCATAGCCCTGACTTAGAGCGGTTCCTGCCCGGACGTGACGTGACGATCGCAATGGATAGCGACACCGGGGCGGGTAAGTGGTACGAGATTAACTCCGGGGTGCTGAGGGATGCCAAGGTGTTGGCTACTAAGGGAGTTTGCAGTGTGTCGATCGCTACTTGGGTAAATTCCAAGGGGATTGATGATTTGTTTGTAGAGCGTGGATCCGTTGCTGTAGATGATGCGATCACCAATGCTCTCACTCCCGCCGCTTTTGCTAGTTTCCTGAAGAAATTCAGAAAAGCTAACCGGGGAGAACTTACCTCAAAAGCAACCCTAGCAAACATGGGTAAATGGCTCCGCCGTGCTACTGGGTTTACTGCTACCTACGAATTTGATGAGCAATATGTAGATTTAGCAAATATCCAAAAAGCAATGAGTGAGGATACATGGCTAACTGCTATCAAGTCCGGGCTTGGGACTGGCAAAACTCAGGTATTAGCTCCCTTGATTAAATGGCTAGAGTCCATAGGCAAGGGACGGGGCGTTGCCATGATTGGCTACCGAAATACTTTACTACTCCAAACAGCCAAAAGGATTGATGCTCACCATTTACACCAGCACTCTGCATTTAATTTAATTCGTGACCCTGACAGCCGGATCGCCGCTTGTCTGGATAGCCTAACTCACTTCTCAGATGATTATTTTGATGGGAAGATTTTGATTCTGGATGAGTTAACCAGCATCATTAAACATTTACTGACAAGCTCAACTTGTACCAGAAACCGCCCGGAGATATTGGCAAAATTTGAGCAAGCAATCAGGCGAGCTGCGATCGTCGTCTGTCTTGATGGAAACATGGCAGATTGGGCTGTGGACTATCTTCAAACTTTGCGAGGGGAATCTAAGGGAGTTGCCAAGATTGTAAACTTACGGCAGTCTCGATCGATTCCCTTGGAAGTGTTGCCTAGCTTTGGGCAGTCCGGGTTGGTAGCCAAAATTAAGGAAGTTTTGCCGCTCTATAAATCTCAGGGGCGATCAATTGCGATCGCTACCGATTCCCAGAGATTAGGCGAGAAACTAGACATCATGTTTACCAAGATAGGGTATAAAGTTTATCGGATTGACTCCAAAACTGTTACCCAAAAGGAAGTTAGAAAATATATTGAGTCTCCCGATCGTGATTTTGACATCTTGATTTACACCCCTAGCTGTGAGTCTGGATTAGATATTTCCCTCGATGGGTTCGCCCACACTTTCGCCTTTTTCTTGGGGGTAGTTGATTCCGGTAGTCAGATCCAAATGTTACGGCGGGTGCGGAATGTCGATCGAATCACAGTGCAATGTGTCCCCTATTCCAGACTCAATCGATCGCGATCGCCCATCTTGGAAGAACTACAGCAGGAGCTAGAACACGCTTTATTACTTGATGGGGATGAAAAATTAGAACATTTGACTAATTGGCTACAAGCCCAGAAAGACAGCCCTCACTATTCCCTGTTCTGCGAGATGCTACAGAGTCGGGATTATGAAAGGGCTAATACTCTAGATTGCTTTGTTGAGCTTGCTAAGAGTCACGGGTACACCCCGGAAATCATTGATATTGAAGATTGCAAGGAAATCCAAGGCAACCTTAAAGAAGCAAGTCAACAGATTAAGGAGAGTGAGGCGATCGCTATCTTTAATGCTAGAGACTTGACTACCGCCCAAGCTCTAAGCATCAAGGCGAGCTTCACAGCTTCTCTTGACGATCGCTACGCCCTAGAAAAATGGACAATCAAAGACACCCTGCCGGGAATTGAAAATACTGAGTTTTGGAGTGTTGAGGGGATTATTGAACTTCGGGATAAGTGGCGACTCATCCCTAATCTAAAGTTGCTGTGGCACTCCCAGAATTTAGAAAAGTCTAAGGTACTCTCTAAGGTTCTTTGGCAAAATCGGACTGATCAGGGACGGTTTCTTGGGGACTGCTTAGGTACTCTCTATGCTAAAGCGAAAATGATTAATGCCCTAGGTATCTTGGATCTGCAAGGGGAATTTTCTGCTAACTCTCCAGAGATTCAGACGATCGCAAAAATTGGGACTAACAAGCGCCGGGGTTTGCGATCGGTGTTGGGAGTCACCAAGGGCAGCTTGGAGCCGATGCAATGGTTTAAAAATTTATTGGGTTTGGTTGGGCTAAAAACTGCCATAATCGGTAGGAAATCTAGGGGGGGGCGATCGTACCAAATAGCCCCTTTCAGCCCTCTAGAAAAAACAATTTTTGATTGTATTTCAACTCAGCTTGAAACCCAATACCAAC
>JAIMKT010000075.1 GCA_020692245.1 Microcoleus sp. GA_180221_E-2-1-MAG-45_12 | reverse complement strand
GAACTCTTTCTCTCTACTTATGATTACTTTTTATATTTAACCGCAAGGCTCTAGCACTTAACAATGCTGGAGCTTTTGTGTTTGGGGGTGAGGATTATTCATTAATCTAGAGAAAAATTGGATTCCCTTGTTGGTACATTGTTTTAGTTGTCAATCTATAAAAGTCATCAAAGATGGTTGTATCCATAGGAGTTTCGATGTGACATGTAAAAGGATCATTAACGAGAGATACCATGCAAGAATTTACGGTTTATCGTTCTATCCAGAAAGAAGCTAAAGCTGATGCAAAGCGAGAAGTTGCCCTCAATTTTAACTTTTTATGAGCTGGCTTGTCGATCGAGAGCATCGCCCGTGATATGGGTCTATCGATCGAAGAATTAGAACAACTTCAATAACAACTTAATACATCTTCCCAGAGCTAGAAAATTGATTAATAAAATAGTTGAGGAAATTATCGATTAATCAGATTTTTAACTACTATTTTTAGCCAGTCGTAGAGGCTAGTGCCGCCGACAGCGATCGCATAAAGAATAGATGTACTCAAAACTGCGCCACAAACGCAGAGGACTAGACCACCAAGACTAATTGCTCCATCATCTTCCAAAAGTCCGAAACCAGTTACAAAGATGCCCATAGCGGGGAGGGTGTTGGTTCCGGGAATCGGGATCATCATAGAAATAGCCATGAGGGCGATCGCTAAACCAATTATCACTTGTCCGCCTCGATTGGTACATATATAACTAAGGCGAGGTTTGGATAAAGTCTCGATTTTTTGCATCCAAGGTATGCCAGCTTTGACTATGCCTTGAACTCGATCGAGGGGAATAGATTTATGCATCACCCGTGCAGGCAACCAAGGCGTTTTGGCTCCAACTATCAATTGCACTGCCAATAAGAACATAGCAATCCCAAAGGGTATGGAATAGCCGGGGGCAGGAACGGGCAGGGCAGAGGGCAGAGATAGCAAGACAAAGAGAAAACCAAAGGTGCGTTCTCCTGCGAGTTCTAGGACTTGGGCGAGGGTGACTTCCTGATAGGGGGGTTCTTCAATGAAAAAACGATGGAGGTCTTGAGAAAGTCGAGCCATATTTTCAGGGGTATCAATAGATCACGTTCTATTGTATTGGTAACTGTCTCGATGTGCTACATTTCTGTGTTTGTTGGGTATGGGCGGGGTCGATCGACCCTTATATTTATGAGGATAAGTTCTTTTATATAGTATGAATTTTGGTGTATGTAGGGCGGGGATTAGCTACACACAGGGCTATAATGAAAACTAATTATTTGTGATCCCTTCAGACGAAATTAAATCTGGTTTAGGTTGTTTATGACCTAGACAAAATTTTGGTAAAACCTATGACAATACAAAATCTTGACGATCGGTATGCTCAGATTCGCTTGCTGTTGGCTCTTTGGTATCTGGGTGGTTTGGAGGCAGGGGTGAAAAAAAGTGAGTTGACGGATTGGGTCAAGAGGGGTAAGGAAAAGGCGGGGGACTATACGACCTACTTGGATACGTTGGCAGCACAGGGGGCAATTACTTTAACTAATCAGGCTGGTAAAACCATTGAGCAAGTGGCTAAAAATGGGACTTTGATTTCGCTAACGGTGGCGGGGAAGTCTGCTCTCAGTGTGGGTTTGGCTGATGCTGGGTTTCAATTTGCGACTAATGTGGGCTGTAAGGTTCCTAATGCGCTATTGAAGTGGATTCGTGAGGGTGGCAGTGGGGTAGTTGGGGGAACTGGGGAGGCGATCGCTCCGAAGATTTCTACCTACGAGGAGTTTAAGGCTGTAGCTTTGGAAGTTTACGATCAGCTTAATCGGGAATACAACCTTGGTAATCTTGTACCAATTTATCAAATTAGAAGAGAGATCGGCGATCGAGTTGCCCGTTCTCAATTTGATCAATGGCTGCTAGAAACACAAGCCAATGAAGTCTTTCAGTTTATAACGGGTGGAGTTGCAGACCTTACCCCAGACAAGGAAAAAGATTCGATCACAACTGAACTAGGTGGCTTACGCTACTACGCCAAGCTCCTGTAAAGAAAAAATAAAGTTGAACTGAAGCAAATAAATTTAGAAAAGTAATTCCTAGGAGGTTTGGAATGGCTACACCATCATCACTTGACGAACTTTATGAAGTAATCAACAAGAATAATCCTTTCGATGTGCCACCAATTGTTACGGGTCAAGATATTTGGAATGGTACTTTTCCAGATTTGACAACTTTCAATGCCCATGCTTCAGATGCAGTTTTTGAGGCAATTGAGCAAGTCCGTTCAGGCAAGCCAAAAGTTATATCTCTGGCATTCAGGGCTGAAGTTGGTGTGGGCAAAAGCCATCTAATTAGACGAGTTCGCCAACGCCTACAAGTAGATGAAAGTGCTTTTTTTGTCTACGCAAATAAGTATGGTGATTTGAATTTGATTCACTATCAATTTCGTCAGATTTTAGCCGATAGCCTCAAACAATCCAATAGTCAGGGAATTACCCAGTGGCAGGAGTTAGCTGTGGCAATGGTTAATCAAGTCACTACCAGCAAGAAAACAGTATCAGAACTGGTGGAGAAATTCCCTCAAGCTTTGAAGAAAAATCATGATCTGATTGATAAACTTACTAATGCCATTCTCAAAGCCAAACCAAAAGTAGGCGATCCTGATATTGTCAGAGCCATTTTATGGACATTAGGAGACTCTTCCCAAGCACCTTTTGCAATTAAATGGCTTGCTGGTAAAGAGCTATCGGATGCTAAGGCAAACGAGCTAGGACTGCCAAATCCAACTAAGGAAATAAAACTTCTAGAGGCAGATGCACTTAATGCCGCACTACAAATTATCAGTATAGCCTCTGATTACAACCCAATTCTAATCTGTTTTGATGAGCTAGAAGGGCTGGAAGTTAATGAAGCTGGTTACTTCAAATCTCAAGTTGTTGGTGGGCTTGTCAAAGATTTATTTGATGCAATTGAACAATCTAATATTACAAAAGGCATTACTATTCTATCAGTAATACCTCCTCTCATTTGGGAGCAGTTTGTCAGCCGTGCTAAAACAGAAGGTGTAGAAGGGCTACAAGATAGGCTGTCTTCAAAATATCGAGAACCGTTTGATTTAAAATATGCAGATGCAGAAGTAGTTGTTAGCCTTGTAAGTCTTTGGCTTAATGAGTTTTACCAATCTCAAAATCTCATACCCCCAACACCTGTATTTCCTTTTGAAGAAGAAAAGTTAAGAGCTTTAGGAAGTGAAAAACCGACTATCAGATCATTATTAAAATGGTGTCGTGATAACTTTAGAGTTTTGGTTCCACCTCCTGATCAGAAAGAGTTAGTTCAAAAAGCCTATGAAAGAGAACTTGCTCAAGATAGCGAGGAATTTCTAGATGATAGTGACCTGATCGCCAGAGCACTTTATCTCGGACTAACAACTCTCAAAGGACAAACAATTGATAATGTTCTCGTCGAGGATGTTACAAATCACATTAAGCCTGTAAACAAAAATGCAGGAGCAATTCAATTTAAGATTATTGCGACAGAAAATGGAAAACAGGAAGTAATTGGAGTGGGTGTGATTCAGCATACTCACGGACTAAGTGTTAGCTCAAAGACCCTACGGTTGACAATGTATGACACATTTAAACTGAGTCGTGGTTGTGTAATTCGGTCTAAGGAGCGTAAGATCAAAAAATACTGGGAAGCCCATAAGTTACTAGTTAAATTAGTTGAGCAAATGGGTGGTGAATACATAGATTTAGAGACTGAACAAATAAAGCCACTAATAGCAATTCTTGCTGTGTATGAGAAGCGTGAAAGCTACGGTATTAACGAAGATACAATCTTAACTTTCATAGTGGATTCTCAAATCGCTTTTGATAATCTTCTAATTAGAGAGATTCTCAGCAACCCATCCGGCGTAATTTCTGATGATGATACTGAGGAGGAGATAGTAATTGATGGCAGTAACGAAGTAAAGCCGACATTGATTGATATCACTGATGAATTGAGTATTGATGAAGAATCTAATATTGATATAGATAGCTTCTTTGAATAAATAAAACAACCTCACTTAGACAGTCTTATGGTTTTCATCACCAACGGTTTACGCATTTCAGCAACAAATTTAGATGCTTTAAAAAGTGGGAAAATCGTTGGTGCTTTTTCCAAGACTTTCCTTACTTTGGACAAGTGTTTTGCTCTTTATCCAGATTCACAAATTCAAAACTTGGAGACAGTAAATATCGAATTTTGGGCAGAATGCAAAAGCTGTGACTCTATTGATAATACTTTCCCATTATCTAATCTTTCACGGCTCACAACATTGTCTATTGAGGAACTAAGAGCTATTTTTCAACAACGCACAAATATATTTTTAGTATCCTTGCGTGTTTATCGTTTGCCTAATTCTATTGAAGTCAAGGCACAATCTACAGGTAATTTCATCCCTCTACCTAATGCAATTACAATTATTGATCGGCTACCTATTCTAAATGATGAGCAGTTTCGAGAAATACATAAACAATTTCAAGGCTTAGACTTAGCAATTGTTTCCAATGAAATATCAATTACTTCTGTCATAACTAATGAATTTCTAGAAATAAATTCTAACTTCCTAAGTGAATCTAATACAACACTACAAAATATTATAATTTCTGAAAATTTAAGTGTACAACAAGAAGAAATTATTCATCAGAAAGAGTCCGAATTAGATTGGATAAAAACAATTTCAACTCTTGGCGATCGAAGTATTGAACAGGATCACGGGAAAAGTAATTATCAAGCTGGTACAGACTTTGAAAATATTTCTAAAAAAAGTTTAGAATTTCTAGGTTTTACTGTTGATGAAGCTTATAAAGGCGGGGCAGGAGGACTAGATTTATTTTGCTCAAAACCTTATCCGTTAACAGGGGAATGTAAAGCAGGTAAAAGTATCCCTAGTCGAACAACAGAAGAATTAATTAAACTTGGTGGTATCAGATTAGGAAGAGAGAAATTTTTAAACTCTACAAAGTTAATTATTGGTGCTGGCAATCCCACCTCTGATGTAATCACAGCCGCTAATGAATGGAAAGTTAGTATTATTAAAGCCATAACATTACAAAAACTAGTTGAACTTAAAGCTCAGTATGATGGAGCAATTAATTTATTTGAACTCAAGGAAGCTCTACAATCTGGACAAATTGATACAGGAATTAATGAATATATTCAAAAAGTTAAAAATAGAATTAAGTTGCGATCGCACATTGTTAGTCTGGTAAAGAGAGCTAATAGGCGAATTGGCATTGATTATCTTTCAGGAGTATATGATAGTTCAGAATATCCAAAACAATTAAATAACAAGGAACTTTATGAGATTTTAATCGAGCTTTCCTCACCTTTAGCTGGGTATTTGGGCAGGGAAAAAGGAAATAACGTGGAGAGCGATCGCTTTTATTTTCTCCGTGATTTACTAATAGAAAAAGAGCCATAATTATGACCCTCAAAGAACTACAATCACAACTGCTATCCCTAACCCCAGAGGAAAAATCTCAAGCCATCCAGCTACTAGTCCAGAGCTTGAGTAACTCATGGTTAGGAATTGAAAAACATCCGAGAATTATGGGCGGTGATGCTTGTATTCGTCAGACACGTATCCCCGTTTGGCTTTTAGTTAGTTTGCGTCAGCAAGGTGCAAGTGAAGCATACATTTTAGAAGATTACCCAACTTTATCCGCCGCAGATTTAGTAAATACATGGATCTATGCAGAAACCCATGCAGAGGAAATAGAAGCAGCTATTGAAAGGCAAGAGGCAATCTAAACATGGCACGGCTTTATGCAGATGAACAGTTTCCACGAATTGTTGTTGAACTTCTACGCAATCTAGGTCATGATATTTTGACAGTCCAAGAAGCAGGAAAAGCCAACCAAGGAATTTCTGATGAAGAAGTATTAGCATTTGCTATTCGTGAAAACCGTGCTGTTTTAACCATTAATCGAAGCGATTTTATTCAATTTCATAACTCACAACCTAATCATTTTGGCATTATAGTTTGTACAGAAGATTTGAATAGGCAAAGATTAACAATGGGGATTCATGAAGCAATTCTCAAGGCAGAAATCCTAGAGAAAAAACTAATTCGGGTAAACCGTCCCAGTAGATAGAAGATGATTGCTTAACTTTAGATTTTAGGATGATGGCTGTAAATCTTCTCCGGCGGCTGCGTCTAGTAACCACCATAGATTTCCTTGGGGTTGGATAAATCGGGCGGGATAGAGCTTATTGTCAGCGATCGAGGCAAATATTTGAGCGAGGGCGGGTTTCTTGCTAGCTCCGGCTACTAAAAATAAGACATTAGCAGCTTGGTTAATGGTCGGAATTGTCAAAGTGATCCGGGGTTGTCCGTCTTTGTTGCCCACCGTGACTAGGCGATCGCACACTTCTAGGGCTTCAGTCTGGGGAAACAGGGAAGCAGTGTGAGCATCATCGCCAATTCCCAACAGCACAATATCAAACTGGGGAAACTGCCCCGGAGTGAGGTCAAAGAAATCTTGGAGTTCGCGATCGTAGTTCTGGGCATCCATTTCCGGATTATCTCTGTCCGTGGGCATAGGATGAATATTTGCCGAAGGTAAGGGAACTTGATCAAGCCAGGCGAGTCTTGCCATGAGTTGGTTACTATCAGGATGATCCGGGGCAACATAGCGCTCATCTCCCCAGAAAATATAGAGTTTTTCCCAGGGTAAATCTTGGCGGGCGATCGCTGCATATAGGGGTTTTGGGGTACTGCCCCCAGCAAGGACGATCGAGCAGTAACCATGATCAGCAATGGCAGCCTCAATCTGGCTAAGAACAAGGGCGAGGGAGCGATTAATTAACCCCCCCAAATCTGGCAGAACTTCAATAAATTTGGCTTGAGTCATTTTGGTTTTTTTTCTAGTTTACGCTGATGGAGTCAAAATTAATGCTTACGGATTTGGTTTTGTGGCTAAGAGTGGCTCTATTTCGCCGAGGTACGTCCCTAGCCCGATCGCCGTCCGTACCAAAGTCCCATGAATGTCCACCGCACTGTATTGAGCGATCGCCTCTGCAATGGGGACATCAGTTACTTCCCGATTCACCCAAGCCACCATCCGATCATACTTTTCCTCGGCAACCAGATCCACTGCCGCCACCCCAAAAGCTGCTCCCAAAATGCGATCGAGAGGAGACGGAGTACTACCTCGCTGCACATGACCCAAAATTGTCACCCGGCTTTCCATCCCGGTGCGGGTACTAAGCTGGTCTCCTAGGTATTGACCGATCCCCCCGTAGAGAGTTTGCCCTAGACTATTAGTGTATTTAACTAAATCTCCAGAAGGAGTTTTTACTGCCTCCGCCACCACCATCGTGCTAAAATTAAATCCCCGTAAAGCTCGATTCATGAGGCGATCGCACACTGCATCAAGGTCATAGGGAATTTCTGGAATTAAAATCACATGGGCGCCCCCCGCGATCCCTGCACTCACGGCAATATGCCCCGCATCCCGTCCCATCACTTCGAGAATCATCACCCGACTATGACTAATGGCTGTGTAGGTCAATCGATCGAGGGCTTCCACCGCCACACTCACCGCCGTATTGAAACCAATGGAGTTTTCCGTGGCTCCTAGATCATTATCAATAGTTTTGGGAACAGCGACTAGATTCATATTTCCCTGCTGGGCAAGGCGACGCAAAATTGCCAGACTGCCATCACCACCAATGCCGATCAGGGCATCCAAACCCAGTTTATGATAACCATCAATGACTTCTTGGGATCGATCGACAATCTCACCATCACCCATGGCATAGGCAAAGGGATTACCCTTGTTCACCGTCCCCAAAATTGTCCCCCCATAGCGGAGAATCCCGGAAACTTTCTTCATATCCAGCAACTCTGCCTCCACTGGCCGACTCATCAATCCTTGGGTTGCACCTTTAATCCCATAAATTTCCATGTCGTAGTTGCGGGCTCGGCGGACTGCGGCTCGAATCACGGCATTTAGACCGCCACAGTCACCTCCACTGGTCAAGATGCCAACACGCTTAGTTTTAGTCATTGTTCAGATTTTCTCTACTCCCTGCTTACAGACGACACACCAAATTTGGCTATATTACACTACTTACCTCTGCTTATAGCGACACAAAAATATATTTGCCATAATTAAATTAAAAAATGAGCAGTTTACCCCCGTAGAGAGAGGAATAGGTTGATATATGGATTTAATTCAAGATTTTTTATATTCGAGGTATATTCCTCACGGTCATTGCTATTTATGGCAAACCCCTCTAGTGAGTTTACATATTTTCTCTGATGCAGCGATCGCCCTTGCCTACTATACAATCCCCGTAATCTTATTTTATTTCATTCGTAAGCGCCAAGACCTGCCATTTATTCAAGTATTTCTGTTATTTGGAGCTTTTATTGTTTCCTGTGGCACTACCCACTTAGCCGAAATTTGGACTCTTTGGTATCCTACATACTGGGTTTCTGGGGGGCTAAAGTTTTTCACAGCCTTGATTTCTCTCTATACAGTTGTGGCCCTAATTCCCCTAATTCCCCAAGCCCTAGCTCTCAAAAGTCCTCAAGAATTAGCCGCAATTAATCAACAATTAGAAAAACAGGTCGCTGAGACCGATCGAGCAAGGCATGATTTACAGATGTTGATGGAGCAGTTAGAAATTCAAGTCCAAGAAAAAAATCAGGTAATTTCCGATCTCCAGACTACCCAGTTAAAGCTAATCCAGAGTGAAAAAATGTCTAGCTTGGGACAGTTAGTGGCGGGGGTGGCCCATGAAATTAATAATCCGGTGAATTTTATTGCTGGAAATATTGTTCATACCGAAAAATATACCAGTGAGCTAATTAATCTTGTCTATTTATATCAAGTTGAATTTCCAGAGCCGACTCCAACCCTAGCAGAGGAGATTAGAAGTATAGATTTAGAGTTTCTCTTGACAGATCTGCCTAGCTTGATTAATTCCATGAAAACGGGAGTGAAACGAATTGAGAACATTGTTTGCTCTCTGCGAAATTTTTCCCGTATGGATCAGGCAGAAATCAAACAGGTAGATATCCATGAAGGCATTGATAGTAGTCTTGTAATTCTCAATAGTCGTCTCAAAGCTAAGCCCAATCAACCAGAGATTAAGGTAACTAAAGATTATGCAGATTTACCCCTCGTTAGTTGCTATCCCGGTCAATTAAATCAAGTATTTATGAATATTTTGGTAAATGCGATCGACTCTTTAGAGTCACACTTTGCAAATAACACTCTCGAAAGTGTCATCATTGCCCCCCAAATCAAAATCTGCACTAGCCTGATTCAGAATCCAATTAACAATTCAACTAACAATCTAGCTGATAATTTAGATTATCCTGACCTTGAACAATATATAAGAATTAGCATTACCGATAATGGTGAGGGGATGAGTGAAGCCACTAAGCAAAAATTGTTTGATCCTTTTTTCACCACGAAGCCGATCGGCAAAGGCACGGGTTTGGGTTTATCCATCAGTTACCAGATCATCACTGAGCATCACGGTGGACAACTACTAGTCAACTCTAGATTGGGAGAAGGGACAGAGTTTGTAATTATTCTGCCTTTGATCCAAAAAGTCCCCGCCCCCAAGCCCATCCTCTATTTTCCTTCAGGGAATGTCATACATAACTAAGTTTTGGTGAAAGATTAAAAATGCTGAAAACCCTTTTCTAGATAAAGATTGGAGAATTTCTCAAAAGATGTATCGAAGGCTGTAGCTCCAGTAATACCAGAAAATATAGGAAGTTCATTGGAGAGTAAAATACTAGCTTCGGCTGTGATCCTGCCAATAATTGCTGAGGTCTGACCTAATTTCTGGACTAGGGATTGGGCTTCTGACCACGGTAAACAGAGAACTAATTCAAAATCTTCGCCACCATACAGTATCCAGTCTAGGGCAGTGGCGGGATCAGTCATCTGGAGGAGGGCCGGAGCAATTGGCAAAGAGTGACGATCGACCATAGCTCCCACACTACTAGCTCGACAAATCTGACAAATGGCATCAGCCAACCCATCGCTACTATCCATCCCCGCTACCCTTGGAAACTCTGCAAGGAAAGGTAACACATCTAGTCTGGCTTGGGGACGCTGATGGGCTTTAATTAAATCTTGGCAACTTTCTGGATCTTCAGTAAGAATTTTGTATTTTTCTGGAAAAAGTAACAGCTCTAACCCTGCTTTAGATTTGCCGTGGGCGCCAGTAATCACGATCGCATCCCCTACTTGGGCTACTCCCCGCCGGATCACTCGTTCTGGATCCACGCTGCCAAAGGCGGTAATTGCCACGGTATTCACCGCCGAACTCACCACATCTCCCCCCACGATCGGCACTTTGCCTAGGCAGGCTGTCATCCCTTGATAAAGTTTTTCTAACCAACTCACCGCAGTATCTCGGCGTAGCCCCAAGCCCACAGTAATTGCCGTTGGTATTGCTCCCATGGCTGCAAGGTCAGATAAATTTGCTGCTACTGCCCGCCAACCTACATCCCTCGGACTGGTAGTGCGATCGCTAAAATGGACTTCCTCCACCATTAAATCCGTAGTTACAACTAGAGATTTGTGATCTAGCTCAGCTAAAACTGCGCCGTCATCCCCGACTACCCCCGGTGGACAGAAACTTTGAATGATTTTTAGAAATCCTTGCTCACCGATATCTTGCAATTGCATAATTTATGGTACAGCTTTTCTTGACGACTAGACTAAGCTGATTGAAGGAGCTATTCCAGGGCTAATCAAGTAATTAAGAGTAATTAAGCCAGATAACTAACTAGGCTAATTAGTTTAATCCCTGTAAAAACTGTCTAGATTGATCAAAAACTAGAGTGGAGTGGACATCATCAACTAGTTTGATCCAGCCCCGACGGATAGAGTAGAGCAGACGGTTAATGATCCGATGTTCTTCTTCCTTGAGATTATCTTGTAGCAGGGTTAGTCTAATCAGTTCTCGATCGTACCGAGTAATGTAGCTAGCTTCGCTGACTTTGGCATACAGGTTGGTTAGGACTTCAGAAATATTAAAGTTGTTATTAAACATCTCTAGGCGGGGACGTAAGTTTTGTTGAGATAATGACTTTTGACTCAAGGATTCATCTGTCTGCGTTGTGAGTTGAGCGTCTAACTGACTGGAGGAATTGTTAGTAAACATGGCAAATACCTGAATAATGTGTTTTTTACTTACTACCACTCTAAACAGAAAAAGTGAAAAACTAGGGAAGGAAATATATAATTAGTTAAGATTATTTGCAAATTAGATGGGGGCAAAACCCAAAATTTGTGTATCTATTCTTGTTTGATTGTGATTTTGGGTAAGAAACCCCGGCGGTGTGCTTTCACCTCAACTTCTAGCCTCAACTAAGGTTAAACTTAAGATTAAACTTGAGTATCGGGCAATATTGAAACTATGTTGAAGAAAGTTGAATTTTTTGAGACTAGCTTGAATTTTGCCGAGAACCCCGCCAAACTAAAGATTTAAATAAATCAAAAAATCAAAAAAAATTCGGAGGACGAAAATCTATGGCTACCCCTCGTACAAGAAGGACAACCACCCCAAAAACTAGAATCTCTGGCAACCGCACTGCCCTAGCTCTTAAGCCAGCAACGGAAGAAAAAAATATCTACGATCGCCCCGTTGCTCCCTCCACCTTATCTATTACTGAGCATACCAATGTCTTCGGCGATCGTCCCACAACTGCTGCAACCCTAGAAGTTCTCGAAACTTTTTATCAAGCTGGAGAGCGCCCAATTGTTGCCAGTGAATTGGTGGTTTCTGAGACTTTTTATCAGTCTGGAGAGCGCCCAGTCATGGCTTCTAACCTAGACATATTTGATACCTATGCCACCTTTGGTTCCCGCCCGGTTGCCTCCAACTACCTAGGAGAAAGTCAAATGCTTATGGGTTATCTGGACTAGTTTTCTAGGGAAGAGTGTAGGCAGCTAGGTGCTGAGATTTACAAAAGCTGAATCAAAAGGCTAAATAATACTCCCAAAATAGCCAACAAAATAAGTTGCCAATAATAAAGCTGACTCTTAAATTTCTCAAGAGCCAGCTATTTGTTAGGAGAAAGCAGATTAGTTGTGAAAGATTAAATCAAGCCCCAGAAGTGTAGTACTCCCTTGCCGGATAAAAGTTCAATGATGAGGGCGGCAGAGAAGCCGATCATAGCTAGGCGACCGTTCCAGTTTTCTGATTGAGTAGTAAACCCAAATTTCACAGCATTACGTTCTTCAGTTTGCATGACTTGGACTCCAGTTGGTAACGTTTTGTAAATGTCTCTGTAAACTAATGTAACTAAAATTTCGGGAAATAGCAACTATTTGCTTAAATACTCCATAAATCTATTCTATGTATCCTATAGTAATTAACTATCTAACCCCTCGTACCAGAGCTATATTAATAAACTTGAGAGACTAGGAACTTGAGAGACCAACTTAATCAAGAACTATAAGCAAGCCTCTGTCTCAGGGCTAAATATTGCTCTGACTATTACCCAAGTCTAGGGAAAGCTATGCCTAAAAATGAAGCTCTGACATCGCCGTGGATTTACTTTGCTGGGCCCTTGTTTACGGCGGGGGAAATGATATTTAACCAAAAACTGGCGGATGGACTGCGATCGAACGGTTATAAAATTTATCTTCCCCAAGAAGAATGCGCTGGCACTAAAGACCCAAGGCAACTCTACGAAATTTGTATGCAGGGTTTGCAGGAAGCGAGTATGGTCTTGATTATCCTTGATGGCACGGATGCGGACTCTGGTAGCTGCTTTGAAATGGGTTATGGGGTGGGAATTGGGCTGCCGATCGTGGGCGTACGGACAGATTTTCGAGGGAGTGGCGAACATTTGGGAGTGAATCTCATGCTCACAAACAGTTGCACCCATCTGATCCTGACCCAGATGTCCCCAGCCCCGGATCATGCCGCCAGCAATATTCCTAATTCTGCCCCAACTAAGCCTGCGGTCACTATCCTCGAAGTCGGCACAGACCCCTTGGCTACCTTGTTAAATATCTTTGCAACTTTACCTGCCGCTCAAGCAGCGAGATAATTTCTCAATATTTTAGGATTAAGATTTTAAGATTTAGCTACAGCTACCCGCCGAGCCATGAGTTGTTCTTCTAGGGCTGCAATGCGATTGTAGGCAGCAGTTAGTTGAGCGGTGAGCCGTTGAATTTGCAGTTCTGTAGACATGATCTGATCGCCAGTCGGTTGGGCTTCTCCAGTGCCGTTATCTCGGAGAACATCTTTGTGTTCCATGCTTGGATCCCGGTAACTTTGATACCACGGATTGCTATAGCGAGAATAGTTCGGAGATTCTGCTTCCTTTAAATCGGTACTAGCTGCTGCTTTGTTTGTAGCTACAGCATCCAGAAATTTTTCATTAATCTGCTCAGTAATTTGATAGAGAGCATCAACTCTTTCTTGGAGGGTTAGCAGTTGCTTTTGTACGGTGTCCATAATACGAGCATCCTTTAGTTTTGAAGATACAAGTTATCATAATTAAGTTAAGTAAAAATTTGACAATCCTACTTATTAATTTAATTTTTCTGTTGAAGTCTTACAGAGAATAGTAAATGTACTTAATGACCTACGCTAAGACAAAATGTATCTAATTAAACTCTACTAAACTTGATTTAATAAACTAATATTCAGTAAAATCACTAGCTAAAAATAATTTCCAAACAGTCAATTTTCAAACAATTAACTTTTAAACAAAAAATATGTTAGATTTCAACCAATTTTTTCAGGCGTGTAGTGGGTTTTGGCAGATAGAACGGACTTATCATGACTTGCAAACGGGAGAGATCGAACGTTCCTATACAGAGTACCAAGTGGATTCTTTAGTAGTTCCTGAAAAACAGTCTTTATTATCTCTATCACCCCTTAGCACGGTAGCAGCGGATATTGATAGTCATTTACTAGAGCCATCTTCAGACCCGGTAACTGGAGTAAATCGCCTCGGCTGTCCGGGTTTTGGGATTAGTTTTGATACGGTTTCGGAAAAAGGGGAACGAGTTTCTATGAATCTTAAGGCTTTATTTATTCCCTACGAATTTGTGAAGAATTATGAAGTATTTATCCCTTCAGAAAATTTCCCGATCGCCGCCGAGTTACCAGCAACTGAGGAAGCAATTCGTGGTTTTTATCTCCGAGATGAGGGCTATTCAGAATCGGGATTAATTCAGAGTAGTTTTACCTATCTGCCCAGTCGCCAGACTCTAGAAATGACTACCTTTTATCGTCGATCGATCGCCGTGGATCAAATGCGGTTCGTCTCCCCGGATCTGCGGCTACGGACAATTATTACCTATGAAAAACCCCCAGCCGGAGAAGTGCCAGAGGTAATAACCTTAGTTGGTTTTGGAGTAGAAAAACGTCAACCAGCTTAGTTTAATTGCAGGTTTATGTAGTTCTTAATCCAGCTAACCTATTTCATGATTATCTTAATTACTTTCTTACAAGGTTAAGTAGTTCTTTGGGGGAAGCGAGGAGGTCGATCGCCACAAAGAAAATCTTGCCTTGGGGATCCAGCACAAAGCGCCACGCAATATTCATACCCACACTGGCTCCAAACCAAGGAGATTGCACTGTACCTGTGACTTTAATCGGGGTATAACCTTCCTCAGGAGTTTCCACTACGCCCCGTTCAGGAATCATTTTCAAGTCCCGGCATTCTTCCCGCATATAGGCAAGGATTGCTTGTTTGCCGATAATTGGTCTTTGGAAAGGTGGTTGCAAGGCTCCTTCGGCGGTGAAGAGATTGCTAGCAGCCTCAAAGTCATTAGCGTTCATATTGTTGATGTAGTCCAAAACTGTGGAGTTGGTGACACCTTCAATTTTGACTTGAGTCCGGGAGGCGATCTCTGTGGGGGCGACGATTGGGTCTTCAACTTTTTTGTAGCTACCGGGAGCGTTGGGATCAAAGCCCATACTAATTACGGTGTTGCGAAGAATTGTAATTTGCTGCCCAGCATCCGCAGCTTGGATAGATTTCAGCACTTCCTGAGCCTTGTCAGAGAGCAAATATCCGGGGGGAATGGGAGCGACGATGCCTTGTTCCATCCATTCGCCTAGCTGATACCAGAAACCTAGTTTGATATTCATGGTAAAGGAAGCATAGGAACGGCAAATTGGTGTATCAGCCCGGTTAGCTAGGTCGTACATCACTTGAGTTTGGGCTTCTGGGGGCATTTGCTTGATCAGTTCCAAGATACCCTGAGCAAGGATCATATTGGCAGCACCGAGGGCAGCAACGGTAATAGTCTTACCCATTTCGGTGTAGGCAAACCAAATTAGGGCTAGTTGATCTTCGGCGTTGAGTTGGTCAAAGGCTGCGATCGTATCTGGAACAACATTGGCAATCTGGGTACTAGGGAAAATCGACTGGGCAGATTCAATGGTATAGGGCGTAGTCATGAAGTCTCCGAAAATATGAAAATTTATGATGTAAGGTGCAACAATTCCAAGAACGACTTTAAGGTCAGACTCTAAATTTAGGAAATACAGTTTAGAAAAACGTTAAAGTAATGCTTAAATGTTGAAATATACATGGTATTATTTTATACCATTTGTTTAACTTGTTATTTTTAATTAGAGTGATTGCTTTAGATGGCTATTTTGATTGCCCTGAGAACTACCTGAGAACTACCTGAAAACCTCTTGAGGATTGGGTTAGGCTAGACTTCGTTAGATTAAATTAGTTTGATCGACCTGTCTGAGTCCGGCGGCAATACATGACTAATAAAGTAAAAATACTAGTACCAATTATGTACTTAAAAATATCTGGAATTAGGGGATTAGGAGAAATAAAACCTTCAATAATTCCAGCGATAATTAACATCGGCACGATCGCCAAAGTTAGCTGGGCTGCCAAATAGCCGTAGTATTTTAAGGCATTAACTCGATTATATTTCCCCGGAAAAAGAATGGCTCTAGCAATTAATAAACCTGCGCCTCCTGCAAAGAAAATAGCGGGTAATTCTATGGCTCCGTGGGGAAACACAAACGCCCAAAAGGGAATTGCCAAGTTGTGTTGGGCTACGAGGCTGGCGATCGCCCCGATACTGATCCCGTTATAGACTAATAAAAAAGCTGTATAAATTCCTGCCGTGATGCCGCCGCCGATCGCCCCAAAGGACACAGATAAATTATTCTGCATAATGTTACTGGAAGCTAAGGGTTCTACGCCCACGATCGACCCCATCCACAGCTTACCTTCATCCCGGACGAGGGTAATTAAATTTTCCGGCACTACCAACGCCATATACACGGGATCCCGCCCAGCGTACCACCAAGAGATGATCCCGGCGCCGACTAATAAACTAGTGGCAAGGAAAATGTATCCCCACGTTTGTTGGATCACTTTGGGCAGTCTCCAGAGAATAAAATCCCTGATCGATCGCCATTCCTGATGCTTTGCCCCCTGATAGATTTGGCTATAGCTACGGGAAGTTAGAAGTTGCAAGTCTTGGGTAATATTCTGCCCCACGCCATTAGTTTTTGCCCTCGCTAAGTCTCCAGAGATCGATCGATAAAGGCTTGCCAATTCCTTCACTTCCCCAGCCTTGAGAGTTTTTAGCCCCCGTTTTTCCACTCGGTGCAGAAGAGTATCTAGGTGTTTCCAATCAGTTTCTCGGCGAGCTAACCAGCGTTTTACATTCATACTTCAAATTTTTCTTATTTAGAGATTTCTCCCCAAAGAAAGTCAGCCAAACTACACTTTAACCTCCCGCAAAAAGGAGATAAGATTCACTCTTGACAATAATAGAAATTCCTAGATAAATCAAGATAAAAGGAGCAACTTTCCGACCAAAGCGAGCGACAAGAAAAGAGATGCCGGGAAACTGTGTCAGACCATAGGAGCATAAACACCAAAAACCAATAGTTACGTAACACATACTCAAAATCACACCAAGATTAGGTAAAGTACTACTGGCAAATAAAGGAATATAAATACCGATGTTGTTACCACCATTGGAAATTGTCACTGCCGAAACCCGATGAGTTTTAGGATCAAGAATCGTTGACCACAGCGACTGTTTCCTTCGGGGTTTGCCAAAGTCTATATGAATTTTCTGTACTTCTTCCGCAACATCATCATCACTATTTTCATCTTCTTTACTCATTAATTGATTAATCCCAATTATGATCGGTAACACTCCAAGTAAGCCAATCCACATATTAGAAACAATTAAACCACCCAAAAAACCAACTAAACTAATGCCGACTAAGATTGTGAAACCAAGGAATTCACCAACTACTATATGGCGAGGACGGAAAGTTCGGCTGACTTTGCCAAAGAAAGAAGTAAGGTAAATATTATCATCAAATGTTGTTGCTAAGGCGACTGCTATTCCTGTGGCGACTGCACCTTCTAACCAATTCATGATTTTTCCTCCTAACAATTTATGTATTTTGTTAAACTCATAATATGGGTTGGATTCAATAAAAACAAATACTGCTTCTTCTTAAATCGATAACTACAGATTATGAATAATTGAAATGGAAACTAGAGATAAAAAATATAGGGATGAGAATATAATCTGAAGGGGGTAAAAACCTTGCTCAAACAATCACTAGGAGAAGATTGCAGCTTGCCAACTACTTAGAGAAAGTCATGATAATGAGCAAACTTAGTTCGATAATTTTCTTCCTTGATACTTTTAATACTGATTATTTCTTTGGAGCATTAGTATGTAAGTATCCTTTGAAGGATTTTACCAGCTATATTCTTTGTCATCAGCTAAAACCTTCATGGTAGTGAGCTTTTTCCCTGTGTTGTAATCCCTTCAGTATGGACTAATTTATAAGATTAACTGCCCACGAAATAATCGATTACTTTAGGTTATCGTTTTGACAATAAAGAATATTTGCTTTTATTATTCATGGATTCTACACTGTAAAGTATTCCAACAAAAACTTGGAAGTAGATAAATTAGATTACTTTAATCAGAGAGTATTTTTAATTAAAGTAATGGTGAACTTAAACTCAAGTTTGTCAAATCTCTTCGAGATGAAGAACCCCAACTAGACTAGAAAATCTCTCCTTCTTTAATACCTAAAGAAATCTCTGTAGCCTATATAAACATCTAAAACCATGAAACTATTTCAAACTATTCTTGTTGTTCTTGTCATGCTATTTAACTTGGCGATCGCTCAACCTTCCTTTGCTGAACGTACACCTGTAACTAGCAGCCCCGATTACATTGCAATTACCGAAGAATTAGCTGAAGCAACGGATCCTGCCGAAATTGCCAAACTTCAATTTGAGAGATATCTAGTTGAAACCGGCAAATCCTATGGAGAATGCAAAAATTTAACAGATGCTCCCTTGGTGGTCTATGGCAATAAATCTAAGTATGATCAATCCACTTTTGATAATGGTTTATATACTTTGCCTAGCGGTAAAACCACTGATGGAGGTTGGAATTGCCAAGGAGTATACCTAGCTAATGGCTTAAGCAATGATGGTCAACCCACGGCTATCAAAATTGTCACCGGAACAAAGCTAGTTGCGAAAACTAATCTAGAAACTGGCGCAGTGGAACTAAATATTCCCGCAGCTAAGATTTTCCAGCCTGGTGAAGCTAACTGGTCAATCCCTGCTACTCCTGAAGAATTTGCAGCCTTGACCTTGCCTAAAGCTCCTCTAGACTAATTAGACCTCTGGCATCAATAATCAGGGAAAACCCTAATGGTATTAGTCCGCAATGGCGGACTTTGTTTTTGTAGCTATAATTTCCCATCACTGGGGTTCTTAAATAACTTCTTAAACAATGACTTCTTAATTTGGGTAATATGGGAGCGGGGGCGATCGACATACCAACTAAATCAACCATAGGTTAAAAATAGGTCAAGGTCATGCGGAAATTACGATTAGCTTTTTTCTCCACAATTTTGTCTACGTTGGTATTTGCTCAGATCAATTCCTCGATCGACCTCCCAACTCAAGGAATGTTAACTCTACTAGATTACAACCCGGAAGTGCAGGCGAAAAGTAGAAGTGGTAGCGGCAGCAGTGGTGGACGGAGTCGGGGCGGGTCTTTTAATCGGAGTGCGCCTAGTAATAATAATTCTCGTCCTGGCGGTGGTTCTGGCGGTAGTTCTAATAATAATTCTCGCCCTAGTTCCCAGCCCCGGAGTAATCCTCAACCCCAAAATCAACCTAACTACAATAATAATTACAACAATAACTCTCGCCCTAATACCTACGTTAATCCGGTGATAGTTGGCAATAATAGCGGTGGTGATGAGGGTGTGTTTATGATCTTTCTGCTGCTCTTGGGTGGGGTGGGAGCGATCGGGTTGCTGATGTGGTGGCTATCAAGAAATAACAAGGGTTCCTCGGTAGTAGCAGGGAGTACTGAACTAGACAATGAAATAGTAACGGTAACTTGTTTGCAAATTGCGCTGCTGGCTACGGCGAGGGAAGTTCAAAAAGACCTTACAGAGTTGGCAACGGAAAGTGATCTGAGTACCCCAGAGGGATTGGCAGAACAGTTACGAGAATCAATTTTGATTTTAATGCGATCGCCGGAAACTTGGACTCATGCTCGATCGACTTCCCGCACTGTCCAAAATCTCAAGGAGGCGGAGGTGTTATTTGAGCAAATGTCGATCACAGAACGCAGCAAATTCTCGGAAGAAGTGATTGTTAATAACCAAGGAAAAATTAAAACCAAAACCTACGCAGTTGACCCCGATGCCGAACCAGCCGCCTACATTGTTGCGACTCTTCTGGTTGCCACTGCCGATGACAAACCCCTCTTCCCCGATGTCCGCACGGAGGAGGATTTGAAAACCGCCCTAGCGAGAATGGCAGCAGTTTCCCCAGAATACCTAATGGTTTTTGAGTTGCTTTGGACTCCGGCGGCAGAAGATGACAGTCTCAGCTACGATCAGCTTTTGGCAAACTATGCAGACATGGGACAGTTAATCTAGCATTAATTTCCAGAATTTCTCCATAAAATTACTATTTAGAGTAGTAGTGCAATTTGATCTTATTAATAAAAAAATGGTAGGTCTGAGATAACAAAATAACCTCAGCACTACCAGATACAGCACTTTTCAGGAATATGGGAGACAGTAA
>JAIMKT010000005.1:86765-99972 GCA_020692245.1 Microcoleus sp. GA_180221_E-2-1-MAG-45_12 | reverse complement strand
TCCCGCCGTCGAAGCTGGACTTTACAGGGGCGTAATCAATTGGTCGGAAGGTTTGATCCTCCGGGATAGTCCGGGAAATAACAGTAACCGGATTGGGGGTGTGGGCTACAACCAGCAGGTAATCGTCCTCGAAGAGAGCGAAGATAAAAATTGGCAACGAGTCCGGGTGGTGGCGACTGGGGGAGTTGGCTGGGTGAAGGCGGGTAATATGGATAGAGTTCCATAATCATAAGTATGAGGTTACAGCAGAAGCATATCTAAGAATTTGCTGTTCTCGATCGAGCCATACACCAGATTTTTTGTCTCCTAATTTATCCCAGTCCTTATACTAGCTACTCCATAACTTCGACTATCACTAAGGTTATGTTGTCTTTGCCGCCGTGTTCCTTGGCTGCTTCAACTAAGGCTTCTGCCGATTCTTCACAGGACAACGTAGGTCGGAGATAATCAAAAATAGAAAGATCATTTAATTCCTCCGTCAGACCATCGCTACACAGGAGGAGGCGATCGCCCGGCTGCAAATCCAAGGATTGGACAGTTACAGGGGGTAAATCTTTTCTGCCCAAACATTTGGAGAGAATATGTCGCCAAGGATGAACTCTGGCTTCTTCAGCCGTTAAATCCCCCATAGTCATAGCTTGAGCAACCCAGGTATCATCTTTTGTTAACTGCTCTAGGTCGTCGCCCCGGAGTCGATAGATCCGAGAGTCACCAATGTGAGTTAGCCAGTTTTTGCCATTGTGAGACATGACAACCACGAGCGTCGTCCCCATATCTCCCCGTTCTGGATAGTTTTCTTGGTCAAGAATAATCGCTTCATTAGCTTTTTGGACTGCTTCCATGAGTAGGGTTTCAGAATCTGCCCAAGACCGCCACCGCTCCCGGAGATGCTTCTGGATCACTTCCGTCGCCATCCTACTTGCTTCTTCACCACCCGCATGACCACCCATACCGTCCGCCACCAGAAAAAAGTTTCCCTCTGGATCGATAAAGAAGTGGTCTTGATTCGATTTTCTGACTTTCCCCGGATCGCTTAAACCCGTGAAGTTAAATTTCATAGACTATCCACTAAATAAACTGTAAGAGTTAATAAATAAACTAAAACTGACTCGATCGATTAATTTTGGAAGCTAACTATCTAAGCTAATGGCTAGTTGCTTAAATTGCTGGGCAATGTCGCTAGATAAGCTGAGTAGATACTTAGCTAAGTAACTATAGCTTCCTTTCAAAGCGATCGATTTTCTGCAATAACCGGATGAGGAAAATTCCAGAGATGATCGCTAACCCTAAAGTTAGGATAGCCATAGTTACCTTATTACTAACAAATAGTATAGTTGCCGACACCGTAAATGCACCGACTAAAATTGTATAGTTGGTGGTTAGCTGCATACTATTAATTTTTCTTAACAATCGATCAGATTCCGCAGCTTTAACTCGGACTTTGAGGTCGCCCCGATCGAGCTTATCCATGGTGTCATCAATCCGCCGGGGCAATCCTAGGGCGGTATTGCTCATTTGAGCAGCCTGTCGACTAATTTCGTTGATAAAGCTATTGGTTTCTGTGCCATTTCCATTCATAAGATCCATTGCAAAAGGTTTTGCTGCCTCCATAAAGTTAAAATCTGGGTCTAAACCTTTGCCCACACCTTCAAGGGTAGAAAAAGCCCGCATCACAAAGGTAAAGGTGGCAGGAAATCGGAATGGTTGATCGTAGGCAATCTCGTAGAGGTCATCACTGATTTGAGCCACAGATTGATTCTCAAAGGGCTTATCCATGAAATAGTCCAGCATGTACTGGATCGATCGCCGCACCGGGGCAACATCCTCCATGGGAGACAAAGCCCCCAGAGCTACTAAAGAAGTCACCACTCGATCGGCATCTTTCTGGGCAATCCCAAATAAAGTCTCCATGAGCTGCTCTCGGACATTTGCCTTGATCCGCCCCATCATCCCAAAATCGTAGAAAATCAAGGCTCCATCCAAATCTACCGCAATATTGCCCGGATGGGGGTCAGCGTGGAAAAAACCATCATTTAATAACTGTTGGAGGTAAGCCTTTGCCCCTAATTGGGCTAAAAGTTTTCGGTCTAATCCGGCATTTTCTAGAGCTTCGTAATGGCTGATCTTAATCCCCGGCAAATACTCCAGCGTCAATACCCGTGGGGAAGCATAGCGCCAGTAAACCCTAGGAACTTTTACCCAATCGTAGGCTCGGAAATTGCGGCGGAAAGTATCAGCATTGGCTCCTTCTGAAAGATAATCAATTTCTTCCCACAAAATCCGGCAACATTCATCATAAATTCCCATCCAATCCCGATTTTTGCCCCAGCTAGGATGACTCTGGAAATATCTAGCAATGCCCCGGAGAATATCAAGGTCAATGGCAAAAAGTTGCTTCAAGCCCGGTCTCTGGACTTTGACAACGACACTTTCTCCGGTGACTAACTCAGCTCGATGTACCTGCCCCAAACTTGCTGCCGCCAAGGGTGTCGGATCAAAACTACTAAAAAGTTTCTCCACAGGCTTACCCAAATCTTGGGCAATAATTGCTGCTGCTTGCTCGTAGCCAAAGGCTGGGACTTGATCCTGAAGCTTAATAAGTTCGTCTACATATTCGCTGGGAAACAGGTCGGCTCTGGTAGAGAAGAGTTGCCCGACCTTGATAAAAGTAGGTCCCAAATTTAGTAAAGTTTCCCGAATCCAGACTGCTTGCTTTTTCCGTCTAAATACTTTTTTTTCCTCAGTCATGCCGCCCCGATAGCTCCAAGGCTTACTATCTAGCCATAGCCCGGTCATGAGGGTGCCAACAAAAGTCCAAATATCTAGGAACCGCCGTTTGTGGGAGTACTTATCCCGATTCCAGCGATACTGTTTGGTCTGAGGCGGCTTAGTTAGGAAATGAGAAGAATTAGCAGGCACAATTTCTCGATAAGGGGGGAGATCGACAGCTTGATCAGATAAAGCAGACACGGGCATTCCTTAAAAAATTTGGTAGGGATGGATAGGTGTGGGCATCGAGGAGATAAAAGATAAATCTAAAAATACCGAGGGAAATTGCAGGAAAGTTAGGAAATGGTCTGGTTCCGATAGTTTTGTAGCTCTGAGCGCAGCCGAGCAATTTCGGCTCTAAGTTCATCAATAGTGGCTTGCATATCTCCCTTGGGGGAGTTGGGGGCGGTGGTGACGTTGGGAGAGACTCCCATGGCTCTTGCTTCTTCCTGCTGCGCTCTTTCTAGGACTATTTGGGTAAACTGGCGCAGATTTTCCCGTTGTTGGGCATCAAATTTACCTAGCTCACTCATGGCTTGGGTGAGAGAATCTTCTAGTTGTTCATTGAGAACTTGAGCGATCGCTCTACCCACAAAAAAAGCGTGAATTACAGGGTTGCTCATAATCAAAATTTTGTTTCTTATTTGTTACAAATTATAACTTGATTTCACCAGATTAGCCCTAATAGCTTTGGGAAAACTATAGATTCTCCACAGATTCTCTATGAAATTTACAGATTTTTAATTTTTATTAATCTTAGAGAGTACTTAGTGATTGTTTGAAGATTGCTTGGGAATCGTTTGAGGGTTGTGTCGGGAATTCTCCATAGATTATGTTTAACGGTCTTCAAGATAGCTAATCTTCTATGGGGTTGAGGATATTTATAGAGCCGTCGGCGTTTGTGACTATTCTGGCTCCCAGGGCTTCTAGACGTTCCCGGGCGATTTCCTTTGTCCGAGCATCAGCGACATTGCCTAAAACCATTGTCCAAGCAGCAACTTGAGCATTTTTGCTATTGGGGTTACGTTCCAGAAACTCGGCAGTTTGTCTAGATGTGATTGTTAAATATTGAGATTCTTCATCGGTATAGTTACTAGCCCAATCGGCACTGGTGAGAAAAGATTGTTTTGCCCCTAGACCATCACCGAGGAAGAGGAGTTGATCGATCGCCTTGAGTCGCCACACAAAGTAGGAACGGGGCGGGGTTTGGGGATTCATAGATTTGAGTCCCTGATCCATTAGAGCGATGGAAATATCTGGCTGGGCAGAGTAGAGGGAAATACTTGTAGACAGAGGAACATAGGCTCCTAAAAATCGGGGGTCTCGATCGACAATAATTTCAAAATACTTGGGACTCAAACTATAGCCTGTCTGTAGGCGGGCGGGGTCATCCCCAAAGTACTGAGCAAACTGCAAAAATACCCAATTAGCCAAAAGATTATCAAAACTAAAACTAGGAATTTGTCGCCACACTTGCAGTCGAATTTGTTCCTGTGCTAATTCTCGTTCAATTTCTGGGAGGGTTAATTCCTCACTACTATTGCGAATTTGGTTCAATCGGGGTAACTGGAGTCCCAAAACTAGACCAACACAGGCGATCGCCAGCAAAGCCATTCCCAAATTTTCCCTCAAGCTATCTCCCCAACCCCCCAGAGAAATATTTTTAGTCATAGTTGCCATAGTTATCTAAGTTATTTGCAAAGTTATTTGCAAGTTATTTTTTGAGGCTCTATGTAATCTGCGTATTTGACATAGGTGATCTTTGTCACAGGGATCCTTTTCTCTTGTCACCCAGAACTATCGTCATCATCACCGAGAAAACAATGAATACATCACTAACTAGTTTGCCTGAATTTTAGATACTAGAAGAGTAGAGTTTGAGTCCTCAATCACTCTCCTAATCATCTATTCAAAATCTACTCCAAGCCTATCCAAAGTGAGTCAAAACTATGATGATCCAACTTCAAGCCCTCCCCTCCGCTCTCGCTGATTTATTTGCTGCTGCTACTGTCTCCGGTAAATTGACGATCGCTGACCGTTATGGTCTATTGGCTATGCTCCTCGCTGACAGCCTCTCCCCTGAAGAAGGCGCAGTGATCGATCGCCTCCTCCACGGAGTCCGCCGGGGCAGAGTCATCCTTGTAGACAGTTTTTAGTTAGTTTGATTTTAGTTTGATTTTAATTTGATTTTAATTTGGTAGACAAACTAGAGACTTCCCCTAGATTATTTCTCTCTAGAAGATCACCTGAGCTAGCAGATTAGCTTACCTAGCGATCGCTCGATTCTAGGAGCCGGAGATGTCGAGAGCCTTGAGCGCGCAGTATTGATTCCAGCGATTTACGAAAATTGTCCCGACCTTGGAAATGATCGATTCTTTGTACCACCTGTCCCCCAGCAAATAGTAGCAATGTTGGTAAAGATTTGAGGCGATAGGTATTCGCCAAACGAAGATTCTCATCAGCATTTATCTCTACTAACTTTACATTTTCACCCCACTGAGCGTGACAGCTATGAACGATCGGGCTGATCAGATGACACAAGCCACACCAAGGCGCACCAAAACTTACTAAAACTAGTTGCGATGACTCTAAAACTTCCTGTTGAAAAGTCCTTTCGGTTACAGTTAAATCGGTTAAAGTCAAAACCATGACCCCTTAATTTTTTATCTTTTTTTTATTATTCGGTAAATACAGTCCTCTGGAGGGGGTAATAACTTATATAAACAGTCAACTCGTTACTAGATAAATCCCTTAATTCAGTAATTAAATTCTCCATCTAGCCCCAGTTTTTGATGGTCAAAGTTTGATCCCTTAATCCTAGTGACTGATCCCCTTCTAAAATTATCCCATATCATCGAAAAACTCGTTAAGTTCAAAACGTATTGTTTTCCTAAGAACTCCTAGCAAATTAGCCCTATTGCGTTAGACTTAAGTGTACAAAACCGTCTTTCAAGACGGAATATCAAACTCATTTTTATAACAAACATGGAATCTTTAGCATACATTCATCAGTCGCTCGCCTACTCAGACTCCCAGTCTGCCCCCAAAGTAGTTCTATGGCAAAGATTAAATTGGCAGAAACCTCCTAGCTCTGCTTGGTTAAAATTTCTCTGGCTGAGTGTAATTATCACCGCCGTTGTCGCTATTTCTGAAACTGCCCAAGCTGCCACAGTTAAAGTGCAAACCAATAGTGGTATTGGAGTGAAAGTCCGCACTTCCCCCGGTGGAGCAGTAATGGGAGGTATCGGAGAAGGTGGCACCGTCAATGCCGAACCCAGTGGCACACCGGGCTGGGATGTCATTACTTCTGGAGCCTATGCAGGAGGATATGTTTCTAACAGTTGGTTAGTCAAATCTGGGGGCGGCTACATGAATGGAGGTGGTGGTTTTAATGGTGGGACTGCTGGGCTTTATGCTGTAAAAACCAATAGTGGGATTGGGGTGAAAGTCCGCACTGCACCCGGTGGGACAGTGATGGGAGGTATAGGTGATGGCGGCACAGTTAATGCGGAACCTAGTGGTACTGCGGGCTGGCTAGTAATTACCTCTGGAGCCTATGCTGGAGGATATATCTCAGATAGTTGGGCTGTCCCCATTCTTTAGCATCCTCTCAAACTTGTCAAAAACTCATTTTTTGCTCATAATAAACTCCACAGTTCCCTCTATTTAGGGGGGACTATTTTTTTGGAATGGTTAAGATTAATATTTTGGAAAACCACATAATTAGTATTTATACAGTTACAATTTATACCAAGCTCGTAAAGAAATTCAACGTTTTAAGAATAGAATTTTCTAGTTCTATAATGATTTTCAATAATTTTCTGCTGTGATCTTGTTGTCCAAGATAGAGTGCTATAGACTAGCTACATTAGAATAGCAACATTACTCTAGAGTTTAATCGGAGATTTGATTTCATCAACAGCGAAACAACAGCGAAACTTTAGTTAAATTTTGTAACATTGAGGAATATATGGCACAGCAAAATTATGGACATCCTGTGGGTTTTTATTTGAGCGTGGTAACCCTTCCAACTATGGGGGCTTTGGTAATGGCAACGACTCTTAAAGAAATAGTTATCGCTGTGGGTCTAGCCAGTGAAGAAGTATTTCGGGGCGATCGACTCCCTCTCTTAAAAAAGCCAAAGTCACCCACTACCTCAGTAACATCCTCAACTTCAATCTTAACCCCCCATTAATGAAAACCCATTGAGGCAAATTTCTGCAAATTTCTGATAAAACTCACGGAAATAAAGCCTGAATCATATTTCCTGAAAAAAACTCACCGATAAACCCGATCGATAAATTCAGAAACTGTACCTCATTAAACAAGGGAGATCGCCCTCATCCCTTAAAATGTATTATCCTTAACTCTCCTGTGAATCCCCCTATGACTACTTTAGTTGATTCCTTTGAACAAGAATTTACGGCGACTTCTACCTCTGATTTATTTCTACGCCATCGGCTACGAGTTATTGAAAACATTTGGGAATTGGTTCTCAAGCAGGAGTGTGGTCAGGAATTGGTCGATCGATTAAATCGGTTGCGGGAGTTGTCTTCCCCCGAAGGGCAAGTTACGGAAGTGATCCCCGTGTCTTTAGCCAAAGTGATTGAGAAATTGGATCTCAGCGATGCCATCCGGGCTTCCCGGGCTTTTGCCTTGTATTTTCAGTTAATTAACATTGTTGAACAGCACTACGAACAAAGAGATCAACAGTTATCCCGCCGAGTCACCCATACCAATGAGGTCAATGGCAAATATCTAGAAATTCCTGCCAATCCCCATCATCAAACTCCTACTCCCAAGCCCCAAGCCCCAGAGGAGCCAAGTAACCAAGAAGCCCTGCCCCAATCCCTAGCTGCTTCCAATTCTCAGGCTTTCCTGTTTGCCAATAATAGCGATCCGGTGGCTAATCTGCTAGAGAAAAGCTGGCAAGAAGCTTCCTTATCTACGGAGGATAAAGGCACCTTCCATTGGCTATTTCCCCAACTCCGGCAGTTGAACATGCCTCCCCAACAAATTCAACGCTTGCTGGAAAATTTGGATATCCGCCTAGTTTTCACCGCCCACCCCACGGAAATTGTCCGCCACACGATTCGAGATAAACAACGCCGTATTGCCAAAGTTTTGGCGCAACTAGATCAAGCCGAGGCAGATTTTCGACAATTGGGTTTGACCAACTCTTGGGAAGCTCAAAACTGCTACCAGCAACTGATGGAAGAGATTCGTCTCTGGTGGCGTACCGATGAATTGCACCAATTTAAACCCAATGTCTTGGATGAGGTGGACTATGCTCTGCACTATTTCCAAGAAGTTTTGTTTGATGCGATCCCCCAACTCTATCGCCGTCTCAAGCAGGCCTTGAATACTTCTTTTCCTTGGTTGAAGCCCCCAGTGAAAAACTTTTGTCAGTTTGGTTCTTGGGTGGGGTCCGATCGAGACGGCAATCCTTCGGTAACTCCAGAGGTGACTTGGAATACAGCCTGCTATCAACGGGGCATGGTTTTGCAGAAATATACCCAGTCGATCGTCCGCCTCAGCAGCCTCTTGAGCCTATCTCTCCACTGGAGCGAAGTATCCCCAGAACTGCTAGATTCCCTCGAACAAGACCGCAACCAAATGCCCGATATCTACGAGCAGCTTTCCCTGCGCTATCGTCAGGAACCCTACCGGATGAAACTGGCGTACATGCAACAAAAGCTAGAAAACACCCTAGACCGCAACTCCCGTCTCCGCTTTGATCCCAAGGCTAGTCAATTAGTCGCTGAGGGGAAAAATACCGATCAAAATTACCAATCTGGGGAAGAATTTCTAGCAGATTTGATCATGATTCGGGAAAGCCTAGGGGAGGGAAATCAAGATAAATCCCTTTGTTGTAGAGAACTAGAGGATTTAATCTCCCAAGTGGAAATCTATGGTTTCTACCTCGCCAGCCTCGATATTCGCCAAGAAAGCTCTCGCCACTCCAGCACCCTGAATGAAATTATTGATTACCTGCAAATTCTGCCCGGCTCCTACAATGACCTGCCCGAAGCAGAACGGATTCAATGGTTGGTTTCGGAGCTGAAAACTCGCCGTCCCCTAATTCCTGCGGAGTTACCTTTTTCAGCCATGGCAAAGGAGACGATCGAGACCTTTCAAGTCGTGCGGAGATTACAGCAGGAGTTTGGGAAGGAGATTTGCCAGACCTACGTAATTAGTATGAGCCGGGATGCCAGCGATATTTTGGAGGTAATGCTCCTAGCGAAGGAGGCAGGGTTATACGATCCAGCCACGGGGGTGAGTACCCTGATGATTGCGCCTTTGTTTGAAACGGTGGAAGATCTCAAGAAAGCTCCCCAAATCATGCGTGGACTCTTTGAAATTCCCCTGTACCGGGCTTCCCTAGGCGGTGGTTATGGTAAGGAATCAGAGTTTTCTCTCCAAGAAGTGATGCTGGGCTACTCTGACAGTAACAAGGATTCTGGCTTCCTCAGCAGCAACTGGGAAATTCACAAAGCCCAAAAATTCCTCCAGAGAATTGCCCAAGAATACGGCATTGCTCTGCGGATTTTCCACGGTCGGGGCGGCTCAGTAGGTCGGGGTGGTGGGCCAGCCTACGAAGCAATCCTAGCTCAACCGGGGCGGAGTATTGATGGTCGAATCAAAATTACTGAGCAGGGAGAAGTATTGGCTTCTAAGTATTCCTTACCAGAGTTGGCTTTGTATCATTTGGAAACTGTAACTACGGCGGTGATCGAGGCAAGTTTGTTGGGCAGTGGGTTTGATGATATCCAGCCTTGGAATGAAACCATGGAGGAGTTGGCTTCTCGATCGCGCCACCATTACCGCTCTTTAATCTACGAGGATCCAGACCTAGTGGAGTTTTTCCATCAAGTCACCCCCATTCAAGAAATTAGCCAGCTCCAAATTAGTTCTCGTCCCGCCCGCCGGGGAGGTAAAAAGGATTTAGAGAGCTTACGAGCCATCCCTTGGGTCTTTAGTTGGACTCAAAGCCGTTTTCTGCTGCCTTCATGGTATGGAGTCGGCACTGCTTTGCGGGAATTTATCAGCGAAGACCCGGAAGAAAATCTCAAACTCCTCCGCTATTTCTATCTCAAATGGCCCTTTTTTAAGATGGCGATCTCGAAGGTAGAAATGACTCTAGCCAAAGTAGACCTAGAAATTGCCCATCACTACGTCCGGGAGTTGGCAGATACAGATAAATTGGAGAAATTTGAACAACTTTATGAACTAATTGCGGGCAAGTTTTACATGACCTGCGATATTATCTACGCAATTACCGGGCATAAAAAGCTCTTGGATGGGGATTTGGCTTTGCAGCGATCGGTTCAGTTACGCAATGGCACGATCGTCCCCCTCGGTTTTATCCAAGTTTCTCTCCTCAAGCGTCTCCGCCAGCAACGGGATCAAGCTGCTGCCGGGGTGATCCAGTCCCGCTATAGCAAGGGTGAACTCCTCCGGGGAGCCTTGTTAACCATCAATGGCATCGCCGCCGGAATGCGGAACACGGGTTGATCTCATCCCTCCTCTAGACCCTCATCCTCTCATCTCTGCCAAAGAAGTAAGGGGGTGGGGGTTTTAGCTTATGCTGAAAATAATATTGTCCAGTTTTTCTCGCCAAGAGTTTTTTGGAGGTACAGTTACTTATGTCCATCATCGATCAAGTAGTTGAGCAACTAAAAACCATGCCTCAACCCTTACAGTCGCAGGTTTTGAATTTTGCTCAGACTTTAGTTTCTACGGAAATTCGAGGTGTTCCGGGTCAACAGTTATTACAATTTGCGGGGACAATTCCTCTTGATGAATTGCGATCAATGGAAGAGGCGATTGCCCAAGGCTGTGAGCAGGTAGATATAAATGAATGGTAGATATTTACTAGATACGAACATCATCATTGCCTTGTTTGCCAAGGAAGCACCAGTTCTAAATAATCTTGCTCAAGCTGAGGAGGTATTTATTCCTAGTATTGCCTTGGGAGAATTACACTATGGGGCAAAGAAGTCTGGGCGATCGCAGAAAAATCTGGAACGAATCGAGGAGTTTGTCATTAAAAATATAGTAATCGAGTGTAATAGTGATACAGCTCGTGAGTATGGGGAAGTAAAAAATAAGTTGAGAATTAAAGGTCGTCCCTTGCCTGAAAATGATGTCTGGATCGCCGCATTGGCATTGCAGTATAATTTGATATTGGTGACACGAGATGCCCATTTTCAAGAGGTGGAGAATTTAAAAGTAGTATCTTGGTAATGAGCGATCGCCCTCCCCTCAAATTACGATAGAAAGGCGATCGCCCTAACCCTAGCTACGGATGCTATACAATTGAGTGAAATTAAGCATTCCTCCTAATCTCTATGAGCGACAATACTGCCTTGAAGTCAATTTTATTGCTGGCGGCAAATCCCAAGGGTACTTCTAGTTTGCGTCTTCAGGAGGAGGAGAGGGAAATTAGAGAACGGTTGCGGTTAGCGGGGTATGGGAAAGTACCGATTAGTGCTACCGGAGCCACCCGACCAAGAGATATTCAGCAGGCGATGTTGGATTTTGACCCTCAGATTGTGCATTTCACGGGGCATGGGGCAGGAGTCGAAGGTTTGGCTTTTGAAGATGGGGCAGGGAAGCTGAAGCTGGTGAGTGGGGAAGCTCTGGCAAATATGTTTAGCTTGTTTGCTGATCGTATTGAGTGTGTGGTCTTGAATGCTTGTCATACCCAAGTGCAAGCGGAGGCGATCGCAGAGCATATTGATTATGTGATCGGCATGAATCAGGAGATTGGAGATCGGGCGGCGATCGAGTTTGCAGTGGGGTTTTATACGGCGTTGGGGGCTGGCAGATCTGTTAAATTTGCCTATAAATCTGGTTGTAATGCGATTCAGTTGGAAGGGATTGATGAGCATCAAACTCCGGTGTTGTTCGTAAAAAAAAAGATAAATCCTGAGCTGGATATTGTGGCAGTGCCGCCGCAGTTATCGACCTACGATCCGGCGACCTTTACGGGACGGGAAGAATTAATTAGCGATTTACTAGCGAAGTTGCAGGGGCAGACTCGGTTGGTGTGGATTACGGGGATGTCGGGGATTGGGAAGACGACGCTGGGGGAATGTGTGGCGAGTCAGGCTTGGGAAAGCGATCGATCCTTTCAGTGGGTTTATCTGGAGATTTTGGAGGGACAAAGCGGAGATTTTGGCTCGGTGGTGGCGGAACTTTTGGGGAAGATGGGAGATGTTGACCTCGATCCTCGGCTACGGAATAATCCTGAACAGATTGCCCAAAGACTTATCCAAAGACTGAAATCCTCTCCCTACTGGATCCAGCTAGATTCCCTAGAGCGCTTGCTGAACCCTGATCAACCCACGGAATTTATAGATGCTTATTGGGCAGTTTTTCTTCAGCGTTGTTTGACGGAATCCGATCTGGGCAGTCGGTTAGTGTTGACTTCGCAAGTATTCCCCACAGCTTTGATGGAATTTAGTGATCGCTACCCGAAGAATTGGGCAGAATATCGATTGGCGGGGCTAGTGGGAGGGCAACGACTGGAATTTTTTGCCAAACGGGGAGTGGCATCAGACCATAATGATCTGCTCGCGCGCATTGCCCAGACCTACGAGGGGCATCCTTTGGTGTTGAAGGTGACGGCGGAGGAAATTTTGCAGGAATTTGATGGGGATGTGGAGGGGTTTTGGCAGGAGTATCAACGGGAGTTTGAGGGGGTGGCACGGGAGTTGTCGGGTAGTGGTTTGGCGGAGACGGAATACAATGAGGCACTCGATCGCAAGGTGCGGGAACGGTTAAAAAAATCCTTATTAAGGCTTCCACAAGATGCCCTAGCTTTGCTCTGTCGCAGTGCGGTGTTTCGCCGTCCGGTGCCGAAAAAGTTTTGGTTGGGGATGATGGGCGATCGGACTCCCCAACAACAAAAGGGAGCCTACGGAGTTTTGGGGGATCATGCGTTGATTGAGAAGGAAGGGAGAGCGATCCGCCAACACAATCTGATCCGTGACCTTGCCTACAATTTGCTGAAAGCCGATGTTGATGCTTGGCAAGCCGCTGAACGTCAAGCTGCTCATCTCTGGCTGACGGCTTATCAACCTTCGGCGGCGGATGCTAATTTGGAGAAAGTGCGGGGTTATTTGGAGGCGTTTGATCATTATTGTGAAATTGAGGATTGGGATGTGGCAAAAGATATTCTCTTAACACCTCTAGATTCTTTTAGTAAAGTACCTATTCCTCGACAGCTAGAGTTTTGGGGTTTGTATCAAGAAGGAATCCAAGTGTGCCAAAAGATTCTGAAAAAATCTGCTCTTGACACAGACGCGATTTGTTTCAGGATGCTAGGTAACTATCAACTTCGTTTAGGTAATTATCCAAAAGCCACTGACTATTATAAGCAATCCTTAGCCATTGCACGGGAGCTAGGCGATCGTCAGGGTGAAGGTAATGC
>JAIMKT010000005.1:43944-86672 GCA_020692245.1 Microcoleus sp. GA_180221_E-2-1-MAG-45_12 | reverse complement strand
TGGTGCTCGTCAGGGTGAAGGTCAAGACCTAGGCAATCTGGGGAATGCCTACAACAGTCTGGGGCAGTACGATCAAGCCATCAACTTCCATCAGCAATACCTGACCATTGCACGGGAGATAGGCGATCGTTGGGGCGAAGGTGCGGCTATAGGTAATCTAGGCGTAACTCAACTCAAGCTAAAGCAATATTCAGAGTCATTAACTAATAGTCAAACGGCATTAGTAATTTTTCAAGAAATTGGCGATCAAGCAGTTGTAGCTGAAGTCCTCAAGAATTTGGCAGAAGTACATCAATCTCTGGGTGAGGTGGAGGTTGCCCGGCAGTATTGTCAGCAGGGGTTGGCGCTGGCGACAGAGTTGGGGATTCCCCTAGCGGCAGAGTGCGAGGCGCTGCTATTAAAGATTGAAAATGCACAATTAACAACTGATAATTAAGGCATCACAGCTAGGAGATTACAGAATATGGTAAGCCGAGAACTAGTAAAACAAGAGGTTGATTATCTCCGGGAAGATCAGCTTGAGCGAGTAGCAGAATTCATTGCCTTTATTAAATTTCAAGACCAAACCCCACAACTTAGTTGGCAACCCCTAATTGATAGCCTTTCCCTGTTTTCTGATGACTTCATGGAAACCAGAAACCAACCAGAACTAGAGCTTCGGGAGTCCCTAGAATGAGATTTCTGCTCGATACCAATACTTGTATTTACATCATCAAACAAAAACCACCTCAAGTAATCGAGAAATTTAAGACCGTTGCCCCAGCCGAAGTAGGTATCTCATCCATTACCCTCGCAGAACTTGAGTATGGTGTATTCAAAAGCCAAAGACAGGAGCAGAATCGTATCGCCTTAAAACAATTTATTACCTCTCTAACCATTATTCCCTTTGACTCCAGAACCACTGAAATCTATGGGCAAATTCGAGCCGATTTAGAACAGCAAGGTATTGTGGTTGGTGCATTAGATCTGTTGATCGCATCTCAGGCTATAAGTTTGGAGTTATGTTTAGTAACAAACAATGTTAGATAATTGTCACGTATTCCGGGACTAATCATTAAAAACTGGGTTATGTAATCCGCAAAGAAAGTAGATGGGTTGTAGCAGTTGCTAGGCGCTTAAATGGAGATGGATTCTTGATCACAGCTTACCAAACCAATGCAATCAAAGAAGGTGAACCACTATGGCCCAGGTAAAGGTTTTTTATGAGCCAGAAACCGAATTATTAACGGTATTTTGGCAAAACCCAAGGAAAGAACAAATCAGCACCGAACTAGGAGATGGGGTAATTTTGATTAAAGACTCCAGGACTGGGGAAGCGATCGGACTAGAAATTCTCTCCTACCATCCCGGAGATTAGCGTTTTGACAGCGTGAGCGTCGAATTAGGTCAATTTGGTTTAGTGGAGTAGCTATGAATTTTCCCCAAGAAAAATATATTGTAGATAGAAAATGCCCAGAAAAATTAGGGAGTTAAAAAGTCTATTATTGAAGGCAGGATTTATGTACAAGCCTGCTAAGGGCAGCCATACTAAATGGTTCCATCCCCGCCTGCCTCAATCCATCATTATTCCCGGAAAAGATGGTAGTGATGCTAAATCCTATCTAGAAAAGCAAGTTAACGAAGCCCTTGCCAACCTAAAAAAGCTGGAGGAGTCGGAAGAATGAAATATACAATTATTATTCAATGGTCAGAAGAAGATAATTGCTTTGTGGTATTCCTACCAGAATTTGAAGATGTGATGCAACCCGTTACCCACGGGGAAACCTACCCAGAAGCATTTCACCATGCCCAAGAAGTCCTAGAGCTTTTGGTCGAATCCGCCCTAGAAGCAGGTCAACCCCTACCTATACCCAAGAAATTCTTCCAAGTTGCTTAAATTAATGACAACAGCGAGGTGACGATCTGATTTTGGACTATGATACTGCGGGTAAAATTGTCGCTATCACCCTAGATAACTGTTCTAAAAATGTAGATGCGATCGATCTCCAAACTTTAGATTTACCTATCCTCAGTTTATCTGTGTAGTCAGTTGGGACAGGTTTCTGGGTGAATGTTGCGTCACGATGATGAGTTGGGGTTACTCAAACCTGCTCAGGTCGATCGCTTTACGGAGTCCCGATACTACATCAAGGCTTCCCCCTGTTAGGCTAAAAGCCCTAGCTGCCGTGATTTTTACTTGGACTAATTTGCCCTTGAGTTGGTCAATGTCGCCGGGGAAAAAGGTGAGACGATTCCCTCTGGTTCTGCCCATGACTTGATGGGGATATTTAGGATTTTTTTCTTCAACAAGGACTTCTTCGATCCTGCCCAGATAGCGCTGCGATCGCTCCGCCACCTTCGTATTCACCAAATGATTTAACCGTTGCAGTCGATCGCTCTTCACTTCCTCACTGAGTTGATTTTCCCACAAGGCTGCTGGAGTGTTGGGGCGGGGGGAATAGGCAGCAGTGTTTACATGATCAAAGCCAATATCAGCTACTAATTCCATGGTGCGATCGAATTGTTCCTCCGTCTCTCCCGGAAAGCCCACGATCGCATCTGCACTAATACTCGCATCGGGCATATAGGTACGAATCATCTCAATAATCCGCCGATACTTTTGATGAGTGTAGCCCCTTGCCATCGCCTTCAAGATGTCATTATCCCCCGACTGGAAAGGAATATGGAATAGTTCGCAGACCTTGGGTAGTTCCGCACAGGCTTTAATCAGGCGCTCAGTAAAATAGCGGGGATGGCTGGTGGCAAAGCGAATCCGTTCAATCCCCGGTACATCATGAATGTAGTACAACAAATCTGTGAGGGTGTGCTGGTGTCTGCCTTCGGGAGTTGTTCCGGGTAAATCTCGTCCGTAGGCATCGATATTCTGCCCCAAGAGGGTAACTTCCTTGTAACCTTGCTTGCCCAATTCCACCATTTCTGCCCGAATCGCCTCTGGCAGCCGAGACTGCTCCACCCCCCGGACTCCCGGCACCACACAGTAGGTACAGCGCTCATTGCAACCATAGATCACGTTTACCCACGCCGTCACCGAGCTATCCCGGCGGGCTTTGGTGATATCCTCCATGATCTCCACGGATTCTGTAGCAACAACTTGGGAGCCTTGAAAGACTTCGTTGAGCAGGTCTTCTAAACGATTGGCGTGCTGGGGCCCCATAATTAAATCCAGTTCTGGAACTCGCCGGAGTAGAGCCTCGCCTTCTTGCTGGGCAACACATCCCGCCATGATCAGTGTCAAATCTGGTTTTTCCTGTTTGCGAATTGCTTGTTTCCCCAAGTGCGAATAAACTCGCTGCTCGGCATTATCCCGGATAGTGCAGGTGTTGTAGAGAATTAGATCCGCTTCATCGGGATTTTCTGCCCACTGGAACCCCATATGCTCCAAAATTCCTGCCATGCGCTCGGAGTCGGCTTTGTTCATCTGGCAGCCAAAGGTGGTGATGTGATAGTGGCGAGGGGCAGCCTTCGTGTCAATTTTACGATCAGTCTTAGTCTCAGTTGTTAGCATAGTTGTAGGCGTAGCCATGTAGTCGTCAATTAATAAAAATAAAAGTTTCTATATTTCAGTCTGGTAGTTCTTCTACTTTACCCTAGAAAATTTCAACTCAGGAGCAGACAGGAAACTATCACGGTAATTGAAGACCCTTAACCATACCAGATGGCTTCTACTTGGTGGGCGATCGAGGGCATTTTTTCTTGTACTGCTGGGGAAGTTCCTTCGGGGATGAGTACCGTCATATGCCCTAGCTTCCGCCCCGGTCTGGGACTTTTGCCATACCAATAAAAATGGCTGTGGGGAATTTGCTCTAGGAGTTGTTTTTTAGCTAGATAATTGTCTTGATCAATTCCGGCATGACCAAGTAAATTTACCATTACTGCCCCCGCCGTTTGCAGATTGACCTCTCCTAGGGGTTGCTCGGCGATCGCCCGGAGGTACTGCTCAAATTGGGAAGTAGGGCAAGCATCGATGGTTAAATGTCCAGAATTGTGAGTACGAGGCGCAATTTCATTAACTAATAGTTCTCCAGTTTCTGTTAAGAATAATTCCACCGCAAATAAGCCAACTACTTGAGTGCTTTCTAGGATAGTTGTAATAATTTTCTCAGCTAATAAAACTACTTCCTGATTAACTGCTGCGGGGGCAAAAACTCGCCGACATACTTGGTCTTCTTGCTGCGTTTCAAAAATTGGATAAATGCGAATTTCTCCAGTAATATTCCGGGCAGCAATTACAGCTAATTCTTTAACAAAAGGAATAAATTCTTCTGCTAAAACTGAGCCACCACCCATACTCTGCCAAGCAGGAATTAACTGGAATTTATCTTTAACTACGATCGTTCCCTGACCATCATAACCGTGCCTTCTCGCTTTGAGAACTAGGGGATAGGAAAAATTATAATTATCTTGGTTGGCATCTTCTAATAACCAAAATTGAGGATTGGGCAGCCCTAATTCTTGTAGATAACAACGCTGATTATATTTATCTAATAATGGCTCTAGGGATTGCAAACTCGGATGAAATAAATTTTCTTGATTGGGGATTAAGCTTAGGGTTGGTAAATCTACAAATTCATTTTCAAAACCAATAACATCACACTGGGCAGCGAGGCGAGAAGTGGCGATCGCATCCCCGACTTCTGCATAAACTACTTCCTTGGCAATGGTAACGGCAGGGTCTTCAGAATGAGGAGTTTGAATGATTAACTCTAGCCCCAATTTCTGGGCGGGTTCCCCCATCATCCACGCCAACTGACCACCACCAATAATCCCTATTTTTCTAATTTGCATTTTTAATCATTACAAGTATTATCAACATTCAAACATTTTAATTAATAGCTAATTTATCTTTTAAGATATAAGTCTGCATTTCTCCTTTACCTTTAACATCAATTATTCCTCTTTCTTCAAATAAATATTTATCAGCTAGTAAATTATAGGTGTCGATCGTCACATGAATAGTATTGGGAATTCCGTGAGATTCCATCCGACTCGCCGTATTCACCGCATCTCCCCATAGATCATAAATAAATTTCTTTTTGCCGATCACTCCCGCTACGACTTCTCCAGAATTGATGCCAATCCGAATGGCGAAATCTTGTTGAGATTCTTGACTGATTTTGAAAATTTCCGCCTGCATATCCAAAGCCATTTCTGCGATCGCTTCCGCATGATCTACTCTCGGTTCTGGAATTCCCCCTACAACCATATAGGCATCACCAATGGTTTTGATTTTTTCTAGTTGATGCTTGTCTGCCAACTCATCAAATGCGGAAAATATCTGGTTGAGGAGTTCTACTAATTCTACTGGGGAGACTTGGCTAGATAATTTTGTAAACCCGACAATATCTGCAAAAAGGATAGTTACAGAGGCAAAGCTATCAGCGATCGTCTTATTGCTTTCTTTGAGTCGGGAGGCGATCGACTCAGGCAAAATGTTTAAAAGTAATTGTTCAGATTTCTCTCGCTCAATCTCCAGTAAAGCATTATTAGAAAAATCCCGTCTTAAATAAATTTCCATCAAATAGCCAGCAGAGCCGCCAATTAAATTAGCAACTAGTAGTTGAAAGTCACTAGAAATAATGATACGCACAGACGTTGGATGAATAAAGTAAAAGCATGTTATGTTATAAATAATGAAAGTAAGTAAAGATGAGAAGATCGCATTAGTAAATAGAAGTCTTGTGGCAGCATAGTTATTTACGGTCACTAGAACTAAGGCAGTATTGATATTCATTAATATATAATCATAGTTGAAGTTATAATTAGCTGCAATCACAGGTACTTTGCTGAGAAAAATTTCTAAGCCAATAATAATCGTAAAGCCGATTGATGATGCGATGCTTCCAACTATCAAAGCTGTTTGAGTCAATTGAGCAAAGTTTTTTCTATAGGTAAACAAAAGAATAACTAGAGAAAGTGGGGTAAAAATACCAAATTCCATAAGCAAACTAGCATTCATATATTCACGACTAGAGAATTCATTTTCTATATCCGTGTAATTTAGAATTGCTACCAAGAAATAAACTAAGATCGGCATAAAAATAGCAAATCTTATCTGTCTAATTGATTTTTTAGCATAATCTTGTCTAAAGTTTTCTTCAAGTTGACGATCACAGTAATTTAGAGTAACAGGATTAATATCCATAGTTAATTTGATTAGTTTATAGCTTTAGAAAATTCCTAGAAATATATTGAACTATTCCTAGAAACCCTACTAAAAAATCTTAAAAATTCTTACGAACACCCTAAAGAATCTGCCGTAGCTACACCAGTTTTGGGGTTTACTCCCGCCGCCTGTTGACAAAGTTGTTGTACTTGAATTTTGCCCAAAAGAGCATCGGTAAAATCTGCACCCGTGATATCGACATCCTTAAAAGTAGAGCGTAATAATAGCGCTTCCACAAATACGGCATCTCTCAGATCAGCCTTATTAAAATTTACTTGATCTACCATGGCATAGGTCAGATCAGCACCGTTCAGGATGGTTCCTGTGAGGGTAGAAGCACTAATTACTGCTCCCCGCAGGTCAGCATTGGTAAAGTTGGTTCCCTCTAGGTTCGTGTTAGAAAATTCGGCCGATCGCAACTCTTGTCCCGAAAAATCTTTGCCCTTGAGTTGAGCATTACTAAAGGATAATGGAGCTGGATATTGGGCTGCTATGACTGGGGTAATTTCTACACAAAAAACTAAGACCAATAGGATGAAGAATAGCTTGATAAATTTCATATTTTAATCTAGGAATAAGTTGATTTTAGTTTTTATCTCATGGTTTTCATCTAACAATAGGATGACTGACTTTATCCATTAATAAATAAGTCTGCATTTCCCCCTTGCCCTTCACTTGAATTTTACCACGCTCTTGGAGGAGATACCCATGCTGGAGAGCTTGATAGGTTTCGGCGGTGACGTGGATTTGGTCGGGGATGCCTTGGGATTCCATGCGGCTAGCTACATTAACCGTATCTCCCCAGAGATCATAGATAAATTTCTTGATCCCAATTACCCCGGCGACCACAGGGCCGGTATTGATCCCGATTCTAATTTTCATGGGGACAAGACTTAGACTACTAATCCGTTGAATTTCTCGGCGCATATCCAGAGCCATATCCGCAACGGCTTGGGCATGGTCTACTCGATGAATGGGCAAACCACCAACTACCATGTAAGCATCGCCGATCGTCTTAATTTTTTCTAAGCCATGTTTCTCAGCGAGGCGATCGAACTCCGAGAAAATTTCATTGAGAATATTTACCAATTCTTCGGGGGAAATGTTGGCAGATAATTGGGTGAAGTTGACTAAATCGGCAAACAAAATCGTCACATCAGGAAAACTTTCGGCAATGACTTTATCCCCATCCTTGAGGCGAGTAGCGATCGAGGCTGGCAGGACATTGAGTAATAGTTTATCAACCTTTTCTTGTTCCTCCCGCAGCAGAATATTTTTCACATGATCTTGCCGCAGATAAAATTCCATTTGATAGCAAGCAAACATCCCTACAGCGATCGTAGCAGCTAAATAAAAATCAACTTCAATTAGTTTTCCAATATCAGTTTTTATAAATAGCAAATCGAGAATATTATAGATTGCAAAAATGAGAAATCCTGTAATGCTTGCAGCTACAAATCTGAGTTTGATTGCCGTGTAGTTATACATTAACAAACTAGTTAAACCAATGTAGTTCACTCCTAGAGCAGGGATGAGAATTGCTACCACGGGTGCAGCGATCGCCGCCACCATAATGGCTAAACTAATAGATGGTTGCATGATCTTGGGGAAGTAAGCAGAAAAACTTAAACCCAGAATAGTGACACATACTGGCAAGACTACCCCAAAACGAATAAATAATAATTTATCTCTGATATCTGGCGCAAACTGAAGATCAACAAGCCCAAGAATTGTATAAACAATAATGGCTAAAATCAGGGCAAATCTAATTTGTTTGAGAAATACTTGAAAATAGTGGCGGCGGAATTCTTTCTCTAAATCTGGATTGATGAAATTGAGGGTCAGAGGGTTGATCTTCATGGATTGCACCACATTGTTAATGGTCTAGCTCTGATATTAAACTACTAGGTTCACCGGGATAGAAATTGTTGTCAAGAGTCTCTGCTAGGCTGTAAGGGCAACTTTTTGGGAAGGTCTGGGGAGGCAGGTTAGTTGATTTTACTGCTAGGGCGATCGCCTTCAAGTACCCTTTATTTAGCATTTCCACAAGATCAGATTTGAGGCTAGGATTGTCTTCTAGGAGTTCGAGCATATCTAGACGTTGAACTCGTAATGTTGCCAACCAAATCCGGCTGCGGTGTTCTGGTTGATATTGCCATTTCAGGAGATATCCAATTAAAATACTTAATCTATTCCGTAGCTCTTGGCGTTGCTGCTTCCCCCAAGACTCAATTTCCTCAATTAAATTCAATACATCTAGATGGCTCCACTCCTGCTCCCGAAGCAGCTCAACTTGGGCTTGAGTCCAGGCATAAAAATCAGTTTCGTAGAGACTTTTACCCAGATTTTCAGAGAGATTCAGGTCGGGAGTAATTTCTTGAGCTATTTCTAGAGTTACATTAGATACTGACATCAAAGGATACCGAATTTTTAACTTTATTCTAAAACACAAAGCCCAAGAATCTCTAGTCTAGAATCTAGGCATAGTTATAAATACAGATAAATACAGAATCTTAAACCCCAAATCTTAACCAAAAATCTTAACTAAAAACTAGCTTATGAACTTGACACAGTTGGGGGGAGTATTCCTAATTTTCATTCTCTGTCCCTTGCTGGGGGCGTTACCGATCGTCCAGATGATTTTCTCCCTGAGACATGGGCAAGATTTGCGACGCTTAGGGGGCGGGAATGAGTCGGTGTCGGCGGCGTTTTATCATGGCGGCAAGGTGACGGGGATATTGGCAGTCTGCTCCGAGGCGGGGAAGGGAATCCTTGGGGTATTGCTGGCAAGGCTATTTTTTCCGGCGGGTTCTGTGTGGGAATTGATCGCTCTCATTGCTCTGGTATTTGGGCGCTATGTGGGCAGTAAGGGAGCTGGGACGACGAATGTGGTGTGGGGTATCCTTGTCCATGATCCGGTGGTGGCGGGGATTGGTTTCTTGATGGCAGGGGTAGGGTTTACCCTGAGTCGCGATCGCATTCTCAGTAAATACGGCGTGTTGGTACTCTTCCCTCTGCTCCTTGCCCTCTTCCATCCTGCTCAAACCGCTAGAATTGGGGCAGCTACGGCGCTTAGTTCTCTGCTGGGCTGGATCTATACTAAAATTCCAGATGATTTAAATTTACCTGCGGATCAGGGGCGATCGGACTCAAGACCTATGTTTAATTTCTTTCGGGGCGAACAGGGAATCATGACCCTGCATACCCTTGGTGTCGATCAAGCGAGGAATTCTCAGCAACTCCTTGGGGCTAAAGTCGGCAGTAAGGCAGCGAATTTGGCGCAATTGTGTCAAGCAGGCTATCCGGTACCAGAGGGCTGGATTTTGTTGCCGGGAGATGACATAGATGTATTGATTAATTACCTCCAACCCAGTAGTGATCAGCCTTTGGCAGTGCGTTCCTCGGCACGGGGGGAAGACACAGAAACAGCGACGGCAGCGGGGCAGTACTTGAGCGTTTTAGGTGTGGGGAGTAAGCTCCAGTTGCAACAGGCGATTATTGATTGTTTAGCCAGCTATCAGCGACCGGGGGCAGTGCGTTATCGTCTCGATCGATCTCTCAAGTCTTCCAACTCTGCTAATGATTCAAATACTAATTCAGGGACTAATTCAGAAACTAATTCCGATGCTGATCTGGGCATGGCTGTGTTAATCCAGAAACAAATTGCTGGAGTGTTCTCTGGGGTTGCCTTTAGTCGGGATCCTCTGGCGGGGGAAGGAGTGGCGATCGAAGCCCTGCCGGGGAGTGCCACAGGGGTTGTCTCTGGGCAGTTTACTCCTGAAAGATATCAAGTTTTAGTTAATAATCTTGACCTAGAAGCCAGTACTGATTGGCGTTTACCTGAAGATTTAGACCTGACCGTGATTAATGCTCAACCCGATCGTTCCAGTGATGTGCCAGAACAGTTAATCCAGCAAGTTGCTTACCTAGTCAGGAAAATTGAAGCCACCTACCATGGGATCCCCCAAGATGTGGAATGGACCTATGACGGACACCAGCTTTGGGTGTTGCAATCCCGCCCCATCACGACCCTGCTGCCCATCTGGACAAGAAAAATCGCTGCTGAGGTGATTCCGGGAGCCATTCGTCCCCTGCCTTGGTCTATTAATCGCCCTTTGACCTGTGGGGTGTGGGGAGAAATTTTCTCGATCGTCCTCGGTGAAAAAGCTCAGGATTTAGATTTCACGGCTACGGCAACACTCCATAATGCCCACGCCTATTTTAATGCTACGCTCTTGGGGAATATTTTCCTGAGAATGGGGCTACCACCAGAAAGTTTAGAGTTTCTTACTAGAGGTGCAAAATTTAGTAAGCCGCCCTTGAGTTCTACCCTGCAAAGTCTACCCGGATTACTGCGTTTGGGTCAGCGAGAATTGCAATTAGCTAAGGATTTTGAGCGGGACGATCGCCAGTATTTTGCACCGATTCTTCAGGAGTTGGCAAGTGATATTCCCCAAGAACCACAGGAGATTTTAGAGAGAATTAATCGGATTTTAGCAACTCTCAAAAAAGCTACCTATTACAGTATTTTTTCCCCCTTGAGTTTTGCCATCAGACAGGGTTTATTCAAAGTTCCCGAAGGCGAATTAGATAATAGTTCTACCCCAGAAATCGGGGCGGTGCGATCGCTCTCCATCATTGCCGATCGAGCCAGAAATCAATTACCGCCGGAAGTGTTGCAACTAAATCCAGAGGAATTATTTAATTATTTAGCTACTAATCCTGTAGGGCAGGAAGTGCTTACCCAGTTTCAACAATGGCTGCAAACCTACGGCTATCTCAGCGAAGTCGGTACAGATATCTCGATCGCCACATGGCAAGAATCTCCCCAACCCTTACAAGCAATGTTTCAGCAATTTCTACAAACTCCTGCCCAGCAATCGCTAACTATGCCTAAATCCCTTAGTTGGCAACAAAAACAAGTTCAAAAAAGACTCCAGCTTAAAGGGCGAGTAACAACTATTTATAGTCAACTATTAGCTCAATTAAGATATCAATTTCTGCATTTAGAAGACCTGTGGCTTGCTAGTGAATTACTAGATACTAACGGAGATATTTTCTATTTAGAATTTTCGGAGATACAAGAACTAATTACTGAACCTAATTCTGAGATAAAAAGTCAAATTTCTCAATTAATTACCCAAAGAAAAATCCAATTCCAAACAGATCAATCTCTTGAAAATATTCCATCTCTGGTCTTTGGCAATAATCCACCCCTAAGCTCGATCGCCCCACCGATTCAGGGGAAATTTCTCCAAGGGATTGCCGCTAGTCCGGGGATAAAAATTGGTAAGATTAAAATTCTTCGCAGATTAACCGATGCTCAGGGAATTGATAAAGAGACTATTTTGGTAGTTCCCTACACGGATTCTGGCTGGTCGATCGCTCTTTCCCGTGCTGGTGGGATTATTGCCGAAGTCGGCGGCAGGTTGTCCCACGGAGCCATTATTGCCAGAGAGTACCAAATTCCGGCGGTGATGGATGTGAGTCAAGCCATGCAACTCTTACGGGATGGGCAGCAAGTCCGCCTTGATGGCACACGGGGAATTGTGGAAACAGTTATCAGGGAACAGTGAACAGTTACTCAGTTATCAGGGGACAGGAGGTACAGTTATTTTGATGCTGGTAAAGTAGGCTTTTGTAGTAACGACTTTAGTCGCTTTTAGTTGCTAAAAACTTTTCAGATATCCTCTTAGAGAACAGGAAAGATCGATCGAGAAATTTAGATATCCTCTTTTTCTGCATTCCTGACCACCTCTACACTCAGCCCAAGGGTTTCGGCGATCGTCTCATCGCTTAAACCTAGTTCCCGGAAGCGAGGAATTGCTTGTTGAATCCTCAGCCTTTCCTGTTCTACCTGCGCTTGGGCTTGCTCTGCCCGGAAATCTGCCTCTAACCTTGCTTGTTTCTCCCCCTGAAAAGCTGTAAATAGTTCATCGGGGGCGAGGAGTTTGGCATGATTATCTAATCTATAGAAACCAATATATTGCCCCTCTATTCTGAGTTCCAATTGCAGAACTTGACTGATATTATCCTCAATTAATTCATAGGTTCCTCTGTGTAATTGATAGCCCTGAAGTTGCTCTGGGATCCATTCTCCCTTGGGGTCAAATAACCAGTACTCCGTTATTCCCAATTGTTCGTAGAGGTCGTATTTCAGCCCCTGATCTTGGCGGCGAGTGCTGGGGGAAGTGATCTCAAAAATTACCCTAGGGATTTGTCTTTCTTCCCAAATTTTGTAGTTGGGTCTGCCCCCCGGAGCCACATCAAAAATCACCATCACATCCGGGGCTACTCGCAGCTTGGGATATCCTTGACTGTAGAACAAAAATTGATTGGATAATACTAGGGCTTGCTGTCCCATCAGGTATTGAGTTAGGGCAGAAAATATATTAAAGATTGCCCGCAAATGTTCGTAGGACTCTGCCAAGGGTTCACCATCCTCCACAGGGTAAATAATTTCTGGTGCGATCGCACTTTCCATATTTATCAATCCTTCTAGATTTATTATGAATTACAATATTATTAGGATCAGTAAAAATGTACCAGAACAGATATACTGAAGAAGGTAGCCATTGAATGCTAGCCTATAATCTGTTATTGATTGGTAACTAGACTTAGATTAATAACTAGATTAACGATATATTTTCCTTTCCGGTAGAAATTTCCTATGCTTGCTCAACTCCGAATCCAATACCCCGATAGCTGCCTAATTACTGAACTGCTGATGATCAAACATGGTAAGTATGTGGTCAAGGCTGAAGTTCGCATGGCGGGGTTAACTATTGCTACGAGTATGGGGGCGGCAGAGACGATCGAGCTTGCCGAAGACCGAGCGAGAGAAAGAGTTTTAGCTGTAGTTGGTTCGGGAGTTAATTCGTCTGTTCCTGTTTCTCCTGTTGTCTCTCCCTCAGTTCTCACCGCCCCTTCATCTATTGCTGCTGCGCCTGTCTTGCCAGAAATTGTGTCTTCAGAGTTAGGGAAACCTCAGCTAAAAACTCCAGAGTCTGATATTCCAGATCATGCAACTCCTCAACGGGAAGTGCCTAAATTGGTTACTGAATCTTATCCAAGTGTCAAGGCTAAAACTCCAGAAATCCAAGAAACTGAGGCTCAAAAGGCGGAGTTTCAGGGGCTAAAGACTCACATCACCCAAATTCAAGAACCAGAGATGGCTAAGGTAGAAGAGCCAAAGGTAGAAGAACCAAAGCCGGAAGTATCAAAACTTGAGGTTGTCAAGGCAGAACCTGCCGAAATTCCTGCCCCAGTAATTCAAGACTACCCTGAGGCTCCCATCCTTACCGTTGCCCCAGAGATTCCTAGCCTTGAAAAGCCTGAGAAGCCTGAAAAACCTGAGAAATCAGAAAAAGTTGTCCCTCTCCACGTTGTCACCAATGGCTCCACTCCTCAAGTTGACCAAGACCACTCTGAGCATTCTGTGGCTACCCTAGAAATGCCAGAGGAAACTGCTCCTGCGAAACCTGAAAAAGTGAAGGCAACCCCAGAAACGATGCCTGATATCAAAGATGTGATGGCAAAAACTGAGATCGAAATTCGCCGTCTTGGTTGGACGACCCAGCAGGGAAGGAATTTTCTGTTGCAGCGCTACGGTAAACGGGCGAGAACGTTGTTGTCTGATGAGGAGCTTTTTGATTTTCTGGAATATTTAGAAAGTCAATCCTAGTTCTTATAGGGTTTCTGGCGACTAAAGTCGCTACTACAATTACAGAGTCTACGGCTTTAATCTCCTAGTTTTGTGCCTACTTGTAAGCGGTTACCGTTGGCGAAATCCCCTGCGGCTTGGATACTTTTACCGGGGGGTTGGACTTTGGTGATGAGGAGTAGCCCAGAGCCTGTTTGCATGACGATGCCGAGATTTTTGGGGAGGGCGATCGCCGTGCCGGGGGGAGCATCTGGGGTGTTACTAGTTAAAAGTTTCTGGATATTTTCTTGGAGGGATTGGTTTTCAGGGGATAGGTAGGGAGAATATTCTGAGGCTAGGGGCAGGGAGGCGGTGATTTTTAGGGGTTGCCCTTGGTAGATGGTGTAGCAGTGGGGAGCAAAGCCCCGGATTTGGTTGTGGAGGTCGATCGCATTCCGTTGCCAATCGAGGAGATAATTTTCTTTTTTGATCAAAGGTGCGTAGGTAGCTGTGTCGGCATCTTGGGGAATGGGGGTAATTGTTGATAGATTTTCGAGGGTTTCGAGGAGTAGCTCTGCCCCTAGGTTTGCCAGATCGATCGCTAATTCTGGGGCGTTAGTTTCTAGGCTAATCTCAATACTTTTCTTGAGCAGCATGGCTCCGGTATCCATGCCCGCATCCATCATCATGGTAGTAATTCCGGTAACTTTTTCCCCGTTGTATAAACACCATTGAATCGGGGCGGCTCCTCGATATTTTGGCAACAAGGAACCATGGACATTTATGCAACCGAGCTTGGGTAAATCAAGAATTTCTTGGGAAAGAATCTGTCCGTAGGCAATGACCACAAAAACATCAGCATTCAGGGCTTTTAACTGCTCGATCGCCTCCTTATCTTTCTTGATTTTTTCTGGTTGCCACACTGGGAGTTGATGCTCTAGGGCTAGGGTTTTAACTGGTGAAGGGGATAATTGGCTACCCCGCCCCCGCCGTCGATCGGGCTGAGTTACGACTCCAAGAATCTCAATGGAGGGTGTATTTAGTAATTGCTTTAGGGTAGGAACTGCAAAGTCTGGAGTGCCAAAAAAGATGATTTTCATTAGTTCTTTGGTGGAAAATACCGATAGATTTCTTTGCGATGCAAGACTCGCCAGAATGTGATGGTTTCGCCTTGATAGATTATACCAATTCGATAATTGCCTACTTTGATTCGATAGGCATTTTCCTAACCTTTTCCATCTCTACTAAGGCTTCTTGGAGACTAAGAGGTATTTCATCTTTGACTGCTTGCATGGCATGAACAAGACCAATATCTTCCATTGCTTCGCTGATGGCTAAGTTCTGATCATGATTCTCTGGAGTTGGGGCGACACTTTCTCGGAACAAACGAATGATTTGCAGAAGATTTGCCCAATATTGTTCAGGGACTTTTTCCAATTCTTTGGCTAATTCTTCGGCGGATATAGTAGGGTCACTAGTAAGCATTTTTTGATCCTTATCACCTTTTACAAGTCTTGCCATGCTCCGTCTTCCTCTGGGTTTAGCCAATCTTTTGCTAAGGATGATTCGCTCATCATTGTAATCTCTAGTTTTTCTTGGAGGTGTTTAGATTTAAGAGATAATAAAAATTCTAGTAATTGTTCTAATAATGGTTCGGGGGCTTGTTTAATTTCACGGGACAAGATTTCTTTGGTATTCATAACAAATGGTCATAGATAATTAATCTTGTATGTATTCTAAATCTTTATCGGTTAAATGCTCTAGTTTGTTGATAATAAGTTGTCTTACTGTATTCATATTTTAGGTGATTAAAGCTAATTAGCGATCGTGGGGAAAGAGAATTGTAAAACCCTCTTGAGTAAAATGATGATCATGGGTTAGGACAAGATCAATATCCATTTGCTGCATTATAGTCATGGAAATACAATCAGTAAGGCTGTATCCCTTGTCTAATCGCTTTTCATATAAATTTAATCCGCTCAAAAATGTTTCATGAGATTGAGATAATACTGTTATTTTTTCTGTATCTGTCTTGAGTAGTTGTCTAACTGTATTCGCTACCTGTTTACGCAAGTTTTTACTACCACCGGAGAAGAAATTGAGAACTTCTATGAGGATTTCATCAGTGGTAATAATTTTTGCTTTATCTAATTCTTGTGTGAGTTCGATCGCTCTGCTATGGAAAATATCACGAGGGCTAAGAAGAGATATCCAATAGAATGTATCAGCAAAAATTAGTTCATTCATCTTGGCACATTGTAGAGATAAAGATCGTGTTGGACTGCTCCATCGGTTGGTAAATAGTTTAAGTCTTCTTCGGTTAAATCATCTGCAAAAGATTCGGCAATTCCTAATAAAAAAGAACTTGTATCTTCTGTTTGTAATATTTCTTGAGCCAAGTTGGGGGTTGGATTTAGTTGTTTATCTGTCTCTAGGCGCAATTCTAAATTATTTATAAAGTCTAAGACTTCTTGTAGAACAGGGGCAGATATAGCCTCTAAATGCTCTAGTTTGTGGGTAATAAGCTGTCTTACTGTATTCATATTTCCATCTCAGTATTGATGCCAACAACTATATTTTAGATAATTAAAGTAAGTTGCCCTAGTGTAGCTCTGAATTGAGGTGATCTGAAAAAATTGATTTGCTTTGCAAGGCTAACACCAACGTCTGACGGCGAAGGGGAAGGATAAAGAGAGGAGCGCAGAGGGAAAAAGGTAAAGAGGATAAAGGGTTAAGGAGTCCTCGGCAGAAAAGAAACACAGGCAACCCGAAAACCGTAAAGGTGGCTATAAAAACCGGCATCGTACCAATAACGATCCCCAGATCGGCAACTCCAAACATAGTCGCGCCAAGAACCACCACGAAGCACTTTAATCTTGTCTTGAGAATGACTATCATTATCTATCCATGCTTTGCCATCATCGGGCGCACCTTGATAATTATCATGCCAATCATCAGTACACCATTCCCAGACGTTGCCGTGCATATCGTAGAGTCCAAACTGATTGGGGTTTTTCTCACCGACAGGATGGGTTTGGCTATTAGAATTACTTACATACCAAGCATAGGAACCTAATTGATTTTCATCATCGCCAAAATAATATTTTGTTTGAGTTCCGGCTCGACAAGCATATTCCCATTCTGCCTCGCTGAGTAGCCTAAATTCTTTCCCAGTTTGTGTTGATAAATTCTTGCAAAACTTATTGCAGTCATGCCAAGAGACACCTACCACAGGCTGACTATCGCCTTGAAACTTTGGAGCATTTTCTGAGGGCTTAGTTCCCATAACTGCAAACCATTGGGCATTGGTGACAGCATATTTCCCTATCAAAAATGACTGCACTGTCACCTCATGAATTGGCTTCCCATTATTATGGTCATTGATCCCCATCATAAATTTCCCCGCCGGAATCCGCACCAGTTCTAGGGTGATTCCCTGACCCAAATCAAGGGTTAACTCCTGCTCTGGTTTTGCTCGTTGTCTTTCCGCTGCCAGCCTTTTTTCTTGATCTAACTTGGCTTGCTGTTTTTCTGCCTCTAGTTGTTGCTGCCTCAAAATCTCTGCCTGTTGGCGTTGGAGAAGTTCGGCTGCCTGTCTCTCGGCGGCTTCCTGTTGCTGCCTAATCTGTTGGGCTTCGGCTTGCCTTTGGGCTGCTTGCTCATACTCCGCCTGCTTCGGGGCAAGAATGCGCTGCTTAATCGCTGCTTGGTCGCTGGGACGTAACCCCAGATAACTTTCATAATCCTCCACTTCTGCTATCATCACGTCATCAAAAGGAAACCGAAGAGCGATCATCTCCTCTAGGGTTTGGGCGTATTCCTCTAGCTTTTCTGCATATTCCACGTAGGGACGGAGGACTTCTTGGATAATCTCTGCTGCCTCTGGGGGAGCAAGCCCTAGACGTTGACTCTCACGGTTTAGTCTATTGCGGGCTGTGGGCAGGAGAATACCTTGATTATTACGATCGGCCACTTTTTCCACTTCTCTACGAAACCGCAACTTCGGGTCATCTAGCGCCGCCTTGGCAAGAATAATCCGGTGTCCCTCCCGGACTGGATGAAACTCTGGCGACATGCGATCGTTCGTACTCCTGACCTTGGCTCGGACATAATCGTATAACTCATCGATGGAAATATCCCCATCCCCGTCTCGATCGGCCGCCCCGGTGCGTAAACCCTCCACCAAAAAATGCGTGTACAGAGATAACTCAAACCCCTCCTGCTCAAAAGCATACTCCGTAGAATCCGAAGCCGTAAGAATTGCTCGACCTTCCCCGCCCAACTTCGGCAACACCTGCACCTTCTCGCCCCCCTTGTGCCGCATTCCCTTAGCGATCGACCCACTGTGACAACAATCCAAGATTAATACTTGGTGCTTCGATCGACTCCGACCCATCAAGTTGTGCAAATACTCTGCTGGAACTGCCGTAGGCTCCGGGGCTTCTTCCCTTGTAGCGGTTCCCGTGAGATAAAAATTGTTGTAATTATCCACAATCCCATGCCCAGAGAAATAGAACAGGAGCAGATCATCACGTTTCTTCTCAGCAAAAAGGCGATAGATCGCTTCTCGAATGGGCTTTTCATCGGCATCCTGCAACATCTCCACATCCGACTCCGCAAACCCGCCAATTTCTGGGTTCACCAAAACCTGCCCCAGAGCCTCCACATCCCGCACCGCACTAGGCAAGGCTTGCAAACCCGCAGTATAGTTACTAACTCCAATTAACAGTGCATATTTTCCCATAGTTAATTTCTCTAGTTAGCACTCCTTTTGTGGCGCTCAATAAACGCCTCCGCCTCTTGCAAACAAGCCATTAGCTCTTGAGGACTACTCGCCTCCACTTCCATCTTCACCCCATCCACCTCCACCTTAATCGAGAGAACTTTCTTACTTAGTCTGCTATGCAGAGACTGCAATACCTTCTGAAAACACATGCCACTAATCTCTGCCGTCAGCACCCCCACCAGAAAACCGCCAGCGCTCTTATTTCCCTCTGGGGGATGGGGGTCACGCACCCGCTCTACCTTGTCAATATCGGGATTATCCTGCAACTCTTCCAGCAACCACACCGCCTGCTCATTGCGTTCTTCGGCAGTCAATTCGGGATCAGTAAAAGTAACTGTGAGGGCAATGTTACTAAGATTATTTTCAGAGGACATAGCTTTGGGCAATTTAAGGGATTTTTCAGTATTCTATCTCATCAAAGTATTAAGATTGTTAGACTAACAGGAACTCCATAACCTCAAACTGATGAAACTTCCCAACGGGGACAGAGCCGAACTAGGAGACAAACTCGATCGCTACTCTCTCAATACCGAACATCCAAAAGGTAAACATAAAGCTCTTCTATTTAAGAAACGTCTCGGCATTGCCCTAGCTAACAAAGAAATTTTAGAACTTGCTCTACGAGAAATTGCATTTGGAGGTGAAGCCAAACTCTACAAAATCGATCAATATGGCACTCATTATGATGTCGAATTTTTGCTTCATACCGATATTGGCGAATCTATGATCCTTAGTTGTTGGATCGTCAGATTTAATGAAGATTTTCCCCGCCTTACTAATACCTATCCTATTAACTAACCATGAATGAAATTCAAGAATACGATCTTGTTGCCCTCACAGAAGATACCAATGCTACCCATAAAATTACTAAGCAACCAATTCTCCTCCGCCGGGGGCAACTGGGAACGGTATTAATGTCTTTTGATAGCACAGCATATTTAATTGATTTTACTGATAGTCAAGGTAATACCTTCGCCATGGAAACTATAGAATCTATGAAACTTTTACGCCTCATTAATGAACTAGAATTAGTCCATAACTAGTTTCCTATTTAAATTTTTCAATTGTAGCTCACTGCTAGGGTCGATCGCTCCACCATTTATATCAGGATATTGAAGATGTATTAAGTGAGGTTGTTAAAGGTTGAGGAATTCGCCGATCTTGGTGACAGCTAAATCTAGGGTAGCGGGGTCTTGGACAAGGGCAAAACGGACATATCCTTCTCCACATTTGCCAAAACCAGCACCGGGGGCAGCAGCCACCCCTGTCGCCGCCACTAGTTGAGTACAAAACTCGATCGAGCTTCCTGCCCAAACCTCTGGTAACTTTGCCCAGATATACATAGTTGCCTCTGGCTGGGGAACTTGCCACTGGATTTTTTGCAATGCAGCCATAAAAGCATCCCGGCGACTCTGGAAGGTAGCGACAGCTTGAGCCACACTGCTTTGATCCCCCAACAGTGCCACAGTCCCACCCCGGAGAATCCCTAAGTATTGATTGAAATCCACCACTGCTTTAACTTGACGTAGTGCCGCAATCAGGCGAGAGTTGCCAATGGCGTAACCCAACCGAAATCCCCCCATGTTGTAGGACTTGGAAAAAGTGAAAAACTCAATGGAGACTTCTTTCTGGCGATCGGCTTGCAGCACCGAAGGAGCCTGCCCTTGAAATATTAAATCGACGTAGGGGAAATCGTGGACAAGAACAATGCCATGCTGACGACAAAAATCCACCGCTTCTTGGAAAAATTTGAGGGGAGCGATCGCTGTGGTGGGGTTGTGGGGATAGCTCAACACCATCATTTTTGCCTGAGCCAAGACCGGAGCCGGAATATCGGCAAATACAGGTAAATAATTATGCTCCGCTACTAGGGGCATGGGATAAACTTGTCCCCCCGCCAGATACACGCCCCCCGCATGGGAAGGGTAGCCGGGATCCTGCAATAGGGCAAAATCTCCCGGATTCAACACGGCTAAGGGCAGGTGAGCTGTCCCTTCTTGGGAACCGATCAGGGGTAGCACTTCCGTCTCTGGATCCACCGCCAATCCAAATTTCTGTTCATACCATTGAGCCGCCGCTTGCCGAAATTCCCGTGTGCCATGAAAAAGGAGATAGCCGTGGGTATCCGGGTCTTGGAGGGCTTGGGCGATCGCCCCGGTGACGTGGGGGGGAGTGGGCAGATCAGAGGAACCCAAGGAGAGATCAATAATTGTTTGCCCTGCTGCTCGTGCTTGAGCTTTGGCTCGATCCATATCAGCAAAAACATTGGCTTGCAAGGGCTGGAGACGTTGGGCTATCTGCATTTTCAGAAATTTAATCAGGCTATTTAATCAAGCTAATCAAGTTAGAGATAACTATCTAGGGTAGCAATTAGGGTTTGTTTGCCGATCGCTCCCTCGTGGGCATACTCCAACTTACCAGATTTAAATAGGCGCAGGGCAGGTACACCTTCTACTTTGTAGGCTGATACAGTGTTGGGGTTGGGATCGATCGCCATTTTTACTACCTTGAGTCGATCGGCATATTCCGTAGCGAGGAAATCCACCGTGGGCGACACCAAGCGGCAGGGCCCACACCAATCTGCCCAAAAATATACCAATACTGGTTGGCTAGATTGCAATACTTCCTGTTCAAAATCTGGGTCTGTGATCACTGAAGGCTTAGGCATGGGAGATTTGTATAGATTAAAAATAGAGGGAAGGAGCTTGGCGATAGAATTTGATAATATCTGACAATAGTTTAATTATCTTAATTATCTTAATTAATCATCCTCAATAGCAACTGAAGTGATAACTAGATTAAGGGTTAGATTGATAATCTTAGGAGTTTGGAGACTAGGTTGAGTGGTAACTAAGGCAAGAATCTATCTAGGATTAGTCTGTGATTAACTTGTGATTAACCCATGATTGACACGCATCCCATTATCCATGATTTTTGGAAAATTTATAGATCAATTAGCTCAATTCAGCCAAATAACTCAGATCACAAGCTGTTGGATACTTGAGATCACAGAAACCGATGGGATCCCCGCACATCCTTGGGCAAATTCGGAGCCTAAACTGTAAACTACTTACACGATTTCCCTCCATTAATAATCCATCAATATTAACTAACTTCTGATAATCATGAAACTGTTTGATCCCATCTCTGGTACTCCAGTAATTTTGACAGTGGATGATGATACAACCACTAGACAAATGATTCGGCGCAATTTACGCACCGAGGGTTACAAGATTATTGAAGCCAGCACTGGGGATCAATGCTTAGAGCTTTACCCACAGGTGAAGCCAGATATTATCCTCCTAGATGCGATTATGCCCAAGATGGATGGGTTTGAGTGCTGTCGGCAACTCCGGGCTTTGATTGAAAATCCCTTTGTGAGTCCAGTGTTGATGATCACGGGGCTAGATGATGAAACTTCGGTCGATCGAGCCTTTAGTGCCGGAGCTGCGGATTTTGTGACTAAACCTATTCACTGGCCAGTGCTTTTGCAACGGGTCAAGCGCTTAATTCAACAATGCCGTCTCTACCAAGAACTGGAAGCCGCTAACCAAGAACTAGCTCGCCTCGCCCGGGAAGATAGTTTGACAGGAATAGCCAACCGTCGCTACATGAATGAGTATCTAGAAAAAGAATGGGAGCGATCGACCAATACTCAGCAATCCTTGGGGGCAATCCTCTGTGATATTGATTTTTTTAAGAGCTATAACGATGTCTATGGTCATTTAGCGGGGGATTTTTGTCTCCAGCAGGTATCCGAAGCGATGCAGGATAGTCTCCAAGCCCATAAACATCTCTTAGTTCGTTACGGTGGGGAAGAGTTTGTGATTCTCCTGCCGGGTATTAATGCTGTGGATATTGTCAAAGTTGCCGAGGCAGTGCGATCGACGGTGAATGACCTAGAGATTCCCCACAAACTATCGGCGATTTCCCATCATATTACTCTGAGTTTTGGGGCAGCAGTGATGATTGCCCAAGAAAACAAATCCCCTCTAGCTCTTCTTGCTGCCGCCGATCAAGCCCTCTACCAAGCCAAATCCGCAGGCAGAAACCAAGTTATTTTTGCTCATAGCTAAAGGGAAAGATTTACAAGATTTTCCCCAAGATTTTTTCTAAGGTTTTCCCCTAAAATTTTATGAGTTAGCACTTACAAATTAGCAAAATATTCTTTCATGACCATTTCCCCCATGGATTCTCCTATTAATGCTCCCGTTGATGTGCCGATTGATGCCTCAATTGATGCCTCGATCGATTGCCTCATTAATTCCCCGGTTATCACTGCCCCTTGGTTAAAAGCAAAGCTAGAGCAAAGCCCAGAACAAAGTCCAGAACCGCAGGATATAGTAATTATCGACTGTCGGTTTTCCCTCGCCGATCCAGACTTAGGCAGAAAGCAATACCAAGCAAATCATCTCCCCGGAGCCTATTACCTAGACCTCAATCAAGACCTCTCTAGTCCTGTACAAAAGCATGGTGGTCGCCATCCTCTCCCCAATTTGGAGCAGTTAGCCGCAAAATTAGCAGCTTTGGGAATTACCCTAGGAGAAACCCTTGTCGTAGCCTACGATGATTCCCGGTTTGCCTTTGCTGCCCGTCTCTGGTGGTTATTGCGCTATCTGGGACACGATCTCATCACCCTCCTTGATGGTGGTTTCTCCGGCTGGCAAAATCAAGGTTATCCCCTCACCCCAGAAATTCCTACTCCATCTAAGATTGGTAAATTCATTCCCCAATTACGCCCAGAAATGCTGGTGGATATTCAACAGGTCAAAGCTCGTCAAGTCCAGACAGCCTTGGTAGATTCGAGGGAACCAGAGCGCTATCGAGGGGAGAAGGAACCTATTGATCCCGTAGCTGGGTGCATTCCGGGAGCTTTGAACTACCCTTGGCAAGAAGTAACCGATGCCCAAGGCTATCTCCAACCCCTAGGAATTCATCAGCAAAGGTGGGAAAGACTACAGGAAACAACCGAGATTATGGTGTATTGTGGTTCAGGGGTCACTGCCTGCGTCAATCTCCTATCCTTAGAGATAGCTGGTCTGAAAACTGGCAAATTATACGCTGGAAGCTGGAGTGACTGGTGTTCTTATTTTTAACTAAAATTAAAATAATACTAACTATTCCTGAGGATTCCTAAAAAACAATAACTAATACTAATACATTCCTAAAAAAACAATCTTTAGCCTAATCTTAATTTCTATTTGCTACTTATGCTACTTTTCTCTTAGCACTTTGTATATAATTGTTGACTAAGGCAATATTATGCCTAAGTATAATGTTTATTATAAATTACTGAAAATTATTAAAAATTATTGAGAATCACTAAAAACTATATAAAAGCTATTCAAAACTTTAGAAATCATATCCAAAGTTTCTGGTCTAAGTTATTGGATTTGTATCCCCAATTCTTTGGAGAGTTTCTGCTCTCTGGTAATTATGGCTATAGCTATCTAGGTTAATAACAAATCTATGGGGTAGACATACTGCCGTCCAATTGTTTCCCGGTAGCTATAATAGCGATCGCATTTCTATAAATTATCATTACACCAACAATTACACCGCTAGACTAATAATTGAATTAACAGTTTAACTTGTAGTTAAGTTGGTAATCAAACTCATAAATAAGCTAAATTTAGTCCGGCTACACTTAGTAGTTAAGGATAGTTATATTACAAGTCAATAGCTAATTAAAATAGCTACAATTAATATTATAAAAATCTATAGGTTTAAGTTCTATGCCCTGTGGGATGAACCGTCTTTCGATATTTGTAGACGGGAACAATATGTTCTACGCTCAACAAAAAAATGGTTGGTTTTTTGATCCAAGAAAAGTTCTAGATCACTTTACTAATGATCCAACTGTTAGTTTAGTAAATGCTTTTTGGTATACCGGATTAAAAGATCCTCAAGACCAGCGAGGATTTCGAGATGCCCTCATCAGTCTTGGTTATACCGTGAGAACGAAGATTCTTAAGGAATATTACGATAATGAATCTGGGCGCTATTCTCAAAAAGCAAATCTAGATATAGAAATTGTGGTAGATATGTTTAATACGGTGAATCAGTACGATCGAGTGATTTTATTCAGTGGGGATGGGGATTTTGAGCGGGCGATCGAACTCCTCAGATCCAAAGATACCCATATTACAGTAGTATCAACGGAGGGCATGATTGCCAGAGAATTGCGAAATGTAACCGATCGCTACATCGATCTCAATGATGTCCGTGATAAAATTGAGAAGACTGATTACTAAAGATTATTTATCTAATATCTATTTAATCTACATAAACTATCTAATCTATCTAAAACTATTTTTTCTATTTCCCCAATATTTCGACCAAGTTTTCTCAATATTTATACATAATTACAAAATACTTCCAAAAACTTCTAGAATTATCCTAAATATTTTCCGATAATTTTTCGATAATCAATAAATAATCAACTCATGGTTATCCAGATTACAACACCCTTCATCCTTGGTTTTCAGTTCCGACTGGGCGGCCGCCGCCCTCTATAGTTTTTTGCCATTTTTAATTTTCTATAATCCGCTTAACTTGTAAGGCTAAGTTCAGGACTAAGTTTGAGACTAGCTTTCAGCCTGAGTTCGATCGAGCCTCTATAGATGGAGTCCCTATCTAGGTATACCCGCAAATTTTTATGAGCTTATTTTTATGGGCTTATGTAAGTTATCACTCCCCAGGTTTTACTTAACCGACCACAAATTTTCAAATAACTAAACTAATCTCTGAGGAGACACAATGACTAGTCAATCTAATCAATCTAATCAATCTGACCGAATTATTATTTTCGATACGACCCTCCGGGATGGGGAACAATGCCCCGGTGCAACTTTGAATGTGGATGAAAAATTGAGCATTGCTCGGCAGTTGGCTCGTTTAGGAGTAGACGTGATCGAGGCGGGGTTTGCCTTTGCGAGTCCGGGAGATTTTGAAGCAGTAGAGAAAATTGCCGCTACGGTGGGGACAGCCGATGGCCCGGTGATCTGTAGTTTAGCCCGAGCCATTAAGGCAGACATTGAAGCCGCAGCCAAAGCTCTCAAACCTGCGGTCAAAGGACGGATTCATACTTTTATTTCCACCTCGGATATTCATTTGGAATACCAACTCAAGAAAACCCGCAAGGAAGTTTTGCAGATTGCTCAAGAAATGGTTGCCTACGCCAAGAGCTTCATGGATGATGTGGAATTTTCGCCCATGGATGCGGTGCGGACTGATCCTGAATATTTGTATGAAGTTTTAGAGGCAGCAATTAATGCCGGAGCAACTACCGTCAATATTCCTGACACCGTGGGCTATACAACTCCCAACGAGTTTGGAGCTTTGATTAAAGGTATTGCGGAAAATGTCCCCAATATCGATCGAGCGATTATTTCTGTCCACGGTCACAATGACTTGGGTTTGGCAGTGGCGAATTTCCTTGAGGCGGTAAAAAATGGCGCACGGCAGTTGGAGTGTACCATCAACGGCATCGGCGAACGGGCAGGGAATGCAGCCTTAGAAGAATTGGTTATGGCTCTCCATGTGCGGCGGCAATATTTTAATCCTTTCTTGGGTCGTCCGGTAGACTCTGATGCATCTTTAACCAATATTGATACGAAGCAAATTTATAAAACTTCGCGCTTAGTGTCTAACTTAACCGGGATGTTGGTGCAGCCGAATAAGGCGATCGTGGGGGCTAATGCCTTTGCTCACGAGTCCGGGATTCACCAAGATGGAGTTCTCAAAAACAAGCTCACCTACGAAATCATGGATGCTCAATCCATTGGTTTGCATGACAATCAAATCGTCTTGGGGAAACATTCGGGACGCAATGCCTTTCGGACTCGGCTCAAGGATTTGGGCTTTGAACTTGGAGATAATGAACTCAATCATGCCTTTTTGCGGTTTAAGGATTTTGCCGACAAGAAAAAGGAAATTACCGATTGGGATTTGGAAGCGATCGTCAATGATGAAATTCAACAGGCTCCCGAACTCTTCAAGCTCGAACTTGTCCAAGTTTCCTGCGGCAGCAACGCCCAACCCACCGCCACTGTCACCGTGCGGGTTCCTTCTGGGGAAGAATTGATGGATGCTGCCATTGGCACTGGTCCCGTGGATGCCATCTACAAGGCGATTAACCGAGTTGTTCAAGTTCCTAATGAGTTAATTGAGTTCTCTGTCCAGTCTGTCACCGCCGGGATCGATGCGATCGGGGAAGTCACCATCCGCCTCCGGGATCCACAGGGACGAATCTACTCTGGTCACTCTGCCAACACAGATATCGTCGTTGCCTCTGCCCTTGCCTACATCAACGCCCTCAACCGTTTATCTGCCGCCATGCAAAAACCCGGTAGTCAAGCAAGAGAAGCGATCGTGGCTCAAGTTTAGGTCAGCTAAAGGGGCGATTATCAGCTAAAACTGGCAGGTCGATCGCCTCTTGAAACAAAAATAGAAAGAATTCTGAATCTAAAATTGCTGTAGAAATCAAAAGTTTTGTAGGTGCATCAGAAATGAACGAGCTAGAAAAAGCTATTGGTCAGTATATTGTATACCATGATGTTCTAGCAGAAACTCAACCAGAACGAGAACTTTATCTTGCCGTTCATGATGAAATTTATACAGGATTATTTAAAGAACCAATTGGAAATTTATTACTCAAAAATAATCGCATCAAACTCATAGTTTTTCAACCCCAAAAGGAGGTAATACTACAATGGATAACTTAGAGCATTACCGTCAGCTTATCTGTTCTGTGATTACTGAATATGCAGAAATCCCCTACTCTTATGGAGATATTCAACGCCATACAGTGTTTGATATTAAGAGTGATCGCTATTTGTTAATGATTCTTGGCTGGGAAGAAACAAAACAGGTTCATGGTTGTTTAATTCATATAGAAATTATGGATGAAAAAATTTGGATTCATCGAGATGGTACAGAAGATGGAATTGCTAACGAGTTTCTTAGGGCGGGGATTCCTAAAGATAAGATTGTTCTTGGATTTCGCTCCCCAGAAATGAGGAAATATACTGAGTTTGCGGTGGCTTAGTAGATATGTCTGTTTCTACAAATGTATCTTGATAATATGGTTTTATTTGCTCGCCCCTTGGGATAATTAAGGATCAAAATAGGAGCGGGCTACTTGGTACCGAATAGGCGATCGCCTGCATCTCCCATGCCCGGAATAATATAACCATGTTCATCTAAACCCTGATCTACCGCCGCTGTATAGATTGGCACATCGGGATGAATTTCATGAAAATAGGCAACTCCTTCTGGAGCCGCCAAGAGACAGACAAACTTGATAGATTTCGGGCTGGCTTCCTTGAGTCGATCGACCGCCGCCACCGCCGAATGACCAGAGGCTAACATGGGGTCTACTACCAACATATCCCGCTCCTGCACATCCCTTGGTAATTTTAGATAATACTCCACCACCATCAGGGTTGTGGGTTCCCGATACAAGCCAATATGCCCGACTTTCGCCGTAGGGATCAGTTCCAACATCCCATCTAGCAAGCCCTGTCCCGCCCGCATAATCGGCACAATTACCATATTTTTATCTGTCCCCACCATGGGAGCCGTCATTTCTGCCAAGGGAGTCTTGATCTGCTCATAACGTAGGGGTAAATCCCTCGTGACTTCGTAGGCAAGGAGCATCGAAATTTCTTTAAGCAAACGCCGAAAATCTTGGGTATGGGTCTCTGCTTGGCGGACGAGAGTAAGTTTGTGCTGGACTAGGGGATGGTTGATGATGTGTAGTTGGGGAGTTGGGGAGATAATTTCTCGATCGCCTTCTTCTGGCAGTTCTGGCAACACATTGGCAATAGGATTTTCGATGGGCTGACTGGTCATGATTTTTAGTAAATGAATAGATAACACCCTAGCAAAACTTTCTAAGCAAAGCAATTATCTTCTATCTAGCCTTGTGATTTTTCCTCAAAAGATAGCACTAGTTTCCGTAATAGTAGAGCCAAGGATTGCCGCTCCGACTCTTCGAGGACATTAACTAGGCGGTGAAGATTAGCCACATGCGCCTCGATCGCTTGCCCAATAAGATACTGCCCCTTCTCTGTCAAGGCAATCAAAGTTCCCCGGCGATCGTGGGGATCGGGATTCCGCTGCACCAAGTCTGCCCGTTCTAGCTGATCAATCCGGTTAGTCATTGTGCCAGAAGTAACCATGAGAGCGTTAAATAAATCCGTTGGCGAAAGTTGGTAGGGAGAGCCGGAGCGTAGCAAAGTTGCTAAGACATCAAATTCACCTAGATTTAGCCCAAACTCAGAAATTGTTTCTTGAATAGATCGATCGAGATGTTTAGCAAGCCTTCCCATCCTGCCAATCACACCCATCGGAGACACATCCAAGTCGGGGCGCTCTAGATGCCATTGCTCCAAAATCTGATCCACCGCATCCTCTTGCATTTTGTTTTATCCTTGTCCAACTCAAATTCTTAACATCAATTATCTTAACATCAAGATAGCTGCTATAATCTTGGTCAAGTATCTTGATATCAAATATATTACTACTAAGAATATTAAGCTCGAACTAAACTATCTCAACTATCTTGGAGTTGCCCTCATGAACGAACGGACAATTTTTCTGTTAGCAGCCCTGATCGGTGGGGCAATTGTGCCAGTCCAAGTTGCCCTCAACACCTTGTTAAGACGCTACATTGGCGAACCGATGCAAGTGACCTTTATTTCTTACCTAGTGGGAACTTTGACATCTCTAGGGATTTGCCTTGTCGCCCGATATCCCTTACCAACGGCTTCTGCTTTGACCCAGACTTCTTGGTGGATGTGGATTGGCGGCTGCTTAGGCACCATGTATGTGTGGGCGACGATTTTCACTACCCCCCGGATTGGAGCCTCCCTTGCCCTCGCCTTGACGATCGCCGGACAAATGATTGCGGCCCTTTTCTTAGATCATTACGGAGCCTTGGGATTAACGAGATACGTGGCTAGTCCTACCCGCATCACTGGAGTTGTCTTGGTAGTTTTGGGCGTGTCCCTAGTTGCCTACGGCAAATCTTCACCTTAATTTCTGAACTAATCCTAACTAGTCCGCAATCAGATAATAATTTTCGGAAGCTTATTTATTTAGCCCTGCCAATGTTTAAAACTCAATCCCCGGCTGGGCTTTTACTCCCTGCTCTCGGAAGGGATGTTTAACTAGAGTCATTTCCGTTACGAGGTCTGCCTGTGCAATCAACTCTGGGGGTGCGCCTCTGCCCGTGAGGATCACATGGGTGCTGGGGGGTTTAGCCATAATTCCAGAAACTACTTGAGCTGGGTCGAGATAGCCGAGTTTGAGGGCAACATTGACTTCATCAAGGAGGACGAGCTTAAATTCGGGATTGTGCAGGAAAGTTAGGGCAGTTTCCCAAGCGGTGGCTGCTTTGGCAATATCTCGCTCCCGGTCTTGAGTTTCCCAAGTAAAGCCTTCTCCCATCGCTTCAAAAACTAACTGAGCAGGAGTTTCGGGATCGGGGGCGATCGTCCAAGGTTGAAAAACAGCTTTCTCGGCGGGTTCCCATGCTCCTTTAATAAATTGAATAATGGCAACTCGATAACCATGCCCCAGCGATCGCAACACCATCCCCAAAGCTGCCGTAGTCTTACCCTTACCGTTTCCAGTATTGACAATAATTAGCCCCTTTTCTTGGGATGCTTGAGCAAGACGCTGGGTTTGGACTTCCTTCCGGCGTTGCATTTTCTGCTTATATTGGTCAGAGTCGAGTTGAGTCATTTCAGTTATCAGTTATCAGTTATCAGTTATCAGTTATCAGTTATCAGTTATCAGTTGTCAGGAGGTACAGGGAGGTAAAAGAGAGAGTTAGCAGTTACTTGTACTAAGTAGTTCAGTAGAATCAATGTAGGACTTACCGAAGTATCAGTTATCAGCTCTTACTGTTCACTGTTTACTGTTCACTGAAATAATTACCATTCAAAACTAATTCCCTGTTGGCGGAGATAGATTTGGAGTTGGGGCATCATGCCATTTGGAATATCGGCGGGTTTTGTGCCGGGGGGTGCTTCCCGGAGTAACCATGCTGCCACTGTTCCGGCTCCAGTTCCTACTCCCCACTCCCCATTATGGATCCGGGTTACGGCATTGACAATATGGGACACGGCAATTCCCTTACCGCCGATGAGTAAATTATCAATTTTCTGGGGAATTAAAGCCTCCAAAGGAATATATACAGGTAGGACATTATTAGAAAAGGTGGGCGCATCCTCCGCAGAATTAGACGGTTCCCAGTTCATATAACGACAGCCGTGCATATCCACATCATAGTGAGTCAGGGCGATCGCCGAAGCTCGGAAATCTCTGCCCCCGCTCATATCTGCACGGATATCCTGCTCTTTCATCTGAAACTCCTGCTGCCCGTAGGCTGCCCTGCCCAAAATCCGCCGACCTTCTCGAATATAAGGATACATACTCAGTCCAGATTCGGTTCCCATGGGAGATTCGGCTCCTTGAAGAAGACTGAGGGGAAATTCGGGACGGGATTGGGTTTCCATCAACCATTCGGCAAAGAGGAGGGCATGATTTTCTCCATCCTTGAGAGCGTTGTAGTTAAATCCTCCCATCCAGTTCTGGCGCTGTTTAGATTTTTGGAGAACTTCCTCGGTCATGATCAAGGGCGGGTTCATGATCCCCCAATCGTTGCCTTTATTCCAGTTAATCATGGAAATATCCCCCAGCCCCGGTGTACCAGTAAAGCGATCGCTCCCCGTGGCATTGACAATCCGGCGGTAGTTAAACACACTCCGACCCTCGAACATCGGGAAACCTTCTAGATCGTACATAGTCCGATGCAGTTCCCTTGACCAGCCGGGTTTGATCTTTTTCACTTCCCCTAGGGCTTTGCCTCGATCGTCATGAATTGCCAAAGCAAAGGGAAAGGTAAAAGCCTGGGTACATTCAGGATTATCTTGAGGGGCGCCGTTAACTTCTCCGGTGGTAGCATTGCTCTCGGAACCTAAACGGTAGGGCAGCCCCGCCCAAGCTACAACTTCTGCCGTGTCGGTGGCATCAATCACAATCATCTTTTTCCCCGCCGGAGCTTGGAGTTTGATGGGGATTTTTTCGTAGAGATCATCGCTCGTCCAGTAATACCAGGGGACAATATCTTGAGAGAGTCTGCCCTGGGGACGGTAGTTAGGATCTTTGGGGATGCGTTTAACGGCGTAGATGGCGGTGATATTTTTACCTTCGGAATCAAATTCGGCTCCCTTGAAAGCAATCTCCGTTCCCCACCGACTCTGGGGAGATTTGCTGGCTGCCTGTTCGAGGAGTTGGGCTGCCGCTCTGGCTCCGGCTTCGGGAGGAAAACACAGCGCCCCTACCCAGCAACCATTGATATCGGCGACTTTGGTTCCGGCAGGCACTTTCGTCCAAGCAGGCAGGTTAACGGTTTGTTGTTGCAGCAGAGCTTTAAATCGATCCCAATTTTCCGAGAAGTTGCTGAGGGCAAGCATGGAATGAGATTTATCAAGGGCAGACACAGCTTGAGAGCTAATTTGTCCCCCTAACCAAGGGGTAAGCTCGATCGTGCAGGTTTGAACTCCCGCTTGCATAGCCTGACTAGCCGCCGCAATTCCCCCAAAGGAACCACCCACCACTGCTACTTCACATTCCCAAACTTCCTTGGGCCGGGGCAGAAAATCCATCACCGGAAATCCAGCATTAGTCTTGGGAATAGGGTTGGCAGCATTGCTGGTGCTAACTTCTACGGTGTTTTGTTGATTAACAGATTGCCTAGTCGCTGCGGTTTGTCCACCCATCAAGCGGGGGATTAGGAAAGCCAAACTCAGGGCAAGAAAAAAAGCCACGATCGAGAAAAAACGCCGACGCTTCATTTGGTTTCTGTAATAAGCTCTGCTGTTAGTATTTGCAATTCTTCTGATTTTTTTAACTCGTCTAACTCTTTTGCGGCTTTTCACAGGTAATCTTGAAAAATGCTCATGAATTTTAACAAAACGTTAACCAAATCGTTAATTTCATTACAGATTATCATAAGCAAAACAGATTCTGGCAACTATTCCCTGATACTTCTCCCTGATACTTCGACAACGTTTTATGGTAAGCCGATCGAACTACTCAATACAAATAACTCTCCCCATACCTCCCTGTACCTCCCAATACCTCCCTTTACCTCCTTCCCCCAATAACTGCTTGAGTCGCCGCAGCAGTTTGTTGCCAAGTAAATTTTGCTGCCCTTGCTAACCCTAGACGGCGGAGGTGCGATCGCAACCCCGAATCTTGAATAATTTCATGCATGGCTCCAGCAATATCTGTAACTTGGTAGGGATCCACCAGTAGGGCTGCATCTCCTGCGACTTCCTTGAGGGCAGAAAGATTGGAGGTAATTACTGGAGTTCCGCACGCCATGGCTTCGAGGATTGGTAGCCCAAAACCCTCCCACAAGCTGGGAAATACAAGGGCGATCGAGCGATTGATCATTTCTGGCAACTCGGCATCCGGGACATAATTGAGGAATTTAACTCGGTGGCTGACTCCCAAACTTGCTGCTAACTGGATTAAATCTGGGGTATAACGTCGATCGCTGGATCCGGCAATCCATAGTTCATAATCCTCACCTTGGGGAAGTTGGGCAAAAGCTCTAATTAACCTCCCGACATTTTTATGGGGATTGCTCCTGCCGAGATACAGAAAATAATTGCTAGGGGGTAGATCAAGAAACCGGAACTGATCGTGATTGCAGGCTAGGGGCGTGATGGTTAATTTGGCAGGGGAAATATGAAAAAACCGCTGGACGTCGATCGCTGTAGTTTGGGAATTGCACAACACGTGGTTGGCTTGCTGGAGGACTTGTTGGACGTAGTAACGGCAGTAGGATTTTTGTCCTTGGGAAAACCATTGGGGAAACCGGAGGGGAATTAGGTCATGAATGGTGACGATCGATCGACATTTGCTAAACAGGGGAGCTTCAGGAATCGGTGAAAAAATCAAATCTGCCCGTTGCTGTTGGTAGATCTGGGGTAACTGCCATTGAGTCCAAGCCAAACGCCGCAGATGTCCCCGGATCCCAAAATCGTTAGTTAAGCGAGGATACTGATGGCGATCGATTATGTGTAAATTCTGGGGAAGTAAATTCTGGGGCGTAATTGATAAAGCCTGAAGATGGTGCAATAAATTCAAACTATAGTTCGCTAAACCCGTTGGTTCTTGGGGAACAAAGACTAAATTAACGAGAATATTCATGAATAGGGCAGCGTTGGCTTAGCCTCCCCTTTGGGGAATCGAACTGGGGTATTTGACCACGCCGTTAATATTACCTGATAGGCGGTATTTTTATCTAATTGCTGATTTGGTAATCCAGAAGTCAGCCATAAATAACCAAATTTAATTACTAAATAAAGTTGCAAGAATTTCTGTTCCCAAAGGGGGCGATGTTTTTGATAATAATAAACTTGACTACGCCGATATTCAAGGAGCATTTGCTGGGGCAGTTGTTTGGTTGAGGCTCCGTGGAGATGAATTAGAGAAACTCCGGGTTCATAAACAACTTTCCAGCCTAGATACTGCGCGCGCTGGCATAGATCTGCCTCTTCAAAATACATGAAAAAGTTTTCATCAAACCCCCGCAACTGCTCAAATAGTTTTCGCCTAATCAACAAAGCCGCCCCCACCACTAGATCCACTTCTTGCTGATAGGCAAATTTTTGATCAATATATTCTTTATTTTGTCCCCGGTGATAGCGACTCGATCGCCTCTGCGCCAGAAATTCTCCCCACACTCCGAGGGCTGGAGAAGTAGATATTTGCAAACTTCCATCCTGATTTAGCAATTTTGGGGCAACAATTCCCACTTGAGGATTTTCGATCATCACGGTTAGCAACTGGGGCAGAAAATCACAGGTTAAAATTGTATCTGTATTCAGAAATAAAATATAGTCACCCAAGGCAATCTTTGCCCCGATATTGTTGCCCTTTCCAAAGCCATGATTAACCGTTTCTCGAATTAATTTCACTTCTGGAAAATGCTCACAAATTAGCTCTGGGCTACCATCATTTGAGGCATTATCTACAACAATTATTTCTGAAAGAATAGTTTGGTTAAACTGTCGTAAAGATTGCAAACAGTCTTTAATGATTTTATTGCCATTATAGTTAACTAGAATAATTGAAACTAAAGTCATTAGTATTTATGGAAATTCCCTTAAAAACCTGAGCTATCAAGCCCGGAGTATCAATAGATGTTTGGCAAAAGCCCAGACATTAGGCAAAGCTCAGTCAAGTCTCAGTCAAGCCTCAGTCAAGCCTCAGTCAATCCGTCGAGCGGCTACATTTATAAATTAATTGATAGTTGAATCTGAAGTCCGATCTGGAGTTTGATCTGGATATTGCTGTGGGGTTTGATCATGAGCTGGCTCTGGGGTTTAATCAGTGCTTCGATTCCCCAAAGGGGAGGCTACACCAACGATGGTTTGCTCAGTCGCTCCGGAAAGGGCTGTCGGCAAGATCAAAGGAATATAAATTGTAAAAGTAGTCACTGTGGGAACACTGCGGACAGAAATCGTCCCGTCGTGCTTATCAATGATTTTTCTAACAATATTTAAGCCCAAACCACTACCTTCCCCCGTGGGTTTAGTAGTAAAAAATGGCTCAAAAATTTGGGGGAGTATTTCTGGCGGAATTCCCTGCCCACTATCCGTAATCTCCACACAGATGTGCTTTTTCTGTAGCTGCACTGTAATAGTGAGAATACCCCGATTATTCATTGCTTGTAAAGCATTATGAACTAAATTTGTCCACACTTGATTCAGTTCATCAGGATAACAGAGAATCACGGGAATATCTGGGGGATAGTTGCGGAGAATATCTACTCCCTGTTTAATCTGGTTTTGGTAGAGGGTGAGGACGGTTTCGATGCCATCGATAATATTAGCGGGAGATTTATTACCAGATTGGTCGTAGCGAGCATAATTCTTCAGGGCAAAGACAATTTTGGCAGCCCGACTACTTGCCATTTTGATCGTGTCACTACTAGTTTTGAGGGTGGCGAGTTGGTAGGCAACCTTGAGAATTTCTGAACAGTTGGGACTCTGGAAAATCGGCAAAAATATTTCTAATTGGTCATGGACTCCAATATCTACTAAGGTATCGGCGATCGAGTCCCCGTCTTCAATACCCAAGGTTTCTAGTTCTTTGGTTAAAACCCGACGGAGTTGGCGCTTTTCTTTACTAGAAAGGTTCCCCTTTTGGGCGGCAGTGTGCCGGAGCAGTGTAAAAAAGGCTTCTTGTTCTGGGAGGGAGAGGCTCTGGAAAAAACTGGGTAACTCTGTCAACGTGCGGCTAAAAAAGTCGCTGATATTTTCCACCGAGGAACTGATCGCTCCCAAGGGGTTATTGATTTCGTGGGCAACTCCTGCCACCAATTGTCCTAGGGCTGCCATTTTTTCGGATTGGATCAGCTCGTTTTGGGTTTGTTGGAGTTCGGCGAGGGTATTGGCAAGTTCGTCATTTCTTTGTTTGAGGGCAATTTCCGCTTGTTTGCGATCGCTCACATCCCGGATCATAAACAATGCTTCATCTGTGCCTTCAATGGGGACAACCCGCACCTCTTCCTGTTGGGTCTTGCCATCAACGTTCACCTCCTGCTCATAGATTTGGGCTTTTCTGGTCTCTAGGGCTAGATGTAAGTGCTGACGATGACGCTGATAAACTTCGGGAGGAATGCCTTCTTGTAAATGTCTGCCTCTGCTAAAGCTGTTTTCTGGCACCCAAGATAGGAGATTAGAAGAGGTCACAAACCCTAGATAAATCTCTTGGGCATTGATCCGGAACATCAGATCAGGAATAGCTTGGAGGATAGCTCGATTTTGAGCTTCACTGGCAGCAAGAGCTAGTTCGGCTTGTTTACGATCGCTGATATCCCGGATCATAAATAAGGCTTCTTCTTTATCCTCAATGGGGACGACGCGGACTTCTTCTTGCTGGACTTGTCCCCCCACTACTAATTCCTGCTCATAGATTTGTGTCTCTCTTGTTTTCAAGGCAAGCTGGAGATGATGAAGATGGCGTTGATGTACTTCGGGGGGAGTATCGGTTGCTAGTTCCTCCATAGTTTTCCCTACTGCTTGATTCGTCTCACTCACAAGATTTTGGAGCTTGGAGGAAGTTACAAATCCCAGATAAGTTCCCTGAGCATCAACCCGGAACATGATATCTGGAATAGCTTGGAGAATAGCCCGATTTTTGGCTTCACTCTCTGCTAGAGCCATTTCTGCTTGTTTGCGATCGCTCACATCCCGGATCATAAACAAAACTTCGTCCTTCCCCTCCACAGGTACGACCCGCACTTCTTCGTACTGAACTTTGTCCTCAAAAACGACTTCCTGCTCATAATTCTGAATTTGTCCCGTCGCCAACGCCTGAGTTAGATAGTGCATTTGCCTTTGATAAATCTCTGGGGGCAGATATTCTGTCATATGCTTGCCTACAGAGCCTTCCTGATCAAAGATTAAATCCACCAATTTTGTCGAAGTGGCATAGCCCAAATAAACTCCCGCTTCACTGACTCGGAACATCAGGTCAGGAATAGCTTGGAGGATCGCTCGATTCTGAGCCTCACTCTGGCGGAGGGCAAACTCTGTGCGCTGGCGTTCCACAATCTCCGCTTCCAATTCTGCCGTGCGTTCGGCAACCTGCTGTTCTAGGGTATAGCTATAATCCATCAGGATTTTTTCGGCTTGCTTGCGCTGGCTAATATCCATGAAGGTGTTGATGGCATAGAGCACCCGCCCCTGCTCATCAAAAATCGGCGTGGAATTTACCTCCAAAGGAATCGATCGAAATCCATCAGCGAGGGGATGGCGGACTTCTAGGTCGTCGGCGGCTACGGTTTCCCCCTGCAAAGCTCGAATAAGAGGCATTTCTGCTTGAGGATAAAGGCGATCGGTCCCAGCTACGTACACTTGATAAGTCGCCGCCAGATCCGCCTTCTGAATACTATAGTCATCTCTCTCTAAATCCTCTGGATCCGGGGGGATCAAGACTTGACCGATGGGGTTGATATAGGAAATCTTCCCGTGGGGATCATGGACAGATACCCCTACAGGCATGGCATCAAGGAATTGCTTGAGTTGGTTTTCTCGCTTTTTGAGTTCCAAGAAAAGTTTGGCATTGGTAATAGACATCACTGCCTGACTGGAGAGGACTTTGAGAATGGCAAGGCGCTGATTGTCAAAAATTCCCCTTGCCAAGCTATTTTCTAGGTAAATGATCCCCATGAGTTTGCCTTGATGGATCAGGGGGGCGCAGAGGAGCGATTTTACCTGTCGGCGTTGAATGTAGAGGTCTTGAGTAAAATTACCTTGGACACAGGCATTGTTTTCCACCACATTTTTTCTGGTTTGCAGGACATGGTTGATGATCGACTCTGACACTAAACCTTCTATCGACAGAGACTGCAACACCTCCACCTCTTCACCAATCCCCGCCGCCTCAATTAACCACTGCCCCTCAGATTCCAGCAATAGATAACCCGTCTGCGCCCCAGCACTTTCGATCAGGATCCGCATAAAGGTGATCAGGAGTTTATCCAGTTCAATCTCCGCCCCGATCGCCTTCGCTGCCTTGAGGACAGTTCCCATATCCAAGATTTCGGCAATACTACTCCCCGTCGAAGTATTAATTGTGCCTGTGAATAGCTCTTCCGCCTCAAAGTCAGTTTCGCCCGTTTGAGCTTGAGATTCTGTAGCGAGGTTGTAGAGTTGTTGAGAGATGGGGACTCGATCGGCTCGATCGGCCGTTGCCAAGGGAAAATCTGAAATCTCCCCCCGAACTAACTCCACCAAGCATCTTTCGAGGTCTGCCCGGATGCCCACCGCACTTTGATAGCGAGATTCCACATTCTTCGCCATCAGTTTCATCACAATATTGTTCAGCGCCGGAGGAATTTTGGAGTTTAGTTCTTGGGGCGGGCGGGGCTGTTTGGCTAGATGGCAATGAATGAGTTTGATCGGCTCTGGGGAAGTGAAGGGCAATTGCTGGGTCAAGAGTTGGTAGAGGGTGACTCCAAAGGAATAAAAGTCCGTCCGGTAATCTAGGGGGCGGTTCATTCTGCCAGTTTGCTCTGGGGAAATGTGGGTCAAGGTTCCCTCCAATACCTCCGGGCTAGAGAGGTTGGGGTTCTGGCGAGACAGAACTGTCGCAATGCCAAAATCAATTAATTTTAGCTGTTCAGTGTCGGGATTATAGACAATATTCGAGGTGGTAAGGTCTTTATGAATAATATCTTTGCGATGAATTTTGCCGACAATATCAATGACTTTAATAGCAATTTCTAGGACTTGTAAGACAGAAAATTCTCGCTGCTTTGACCAATACTTCAGGGATTCTCCCCCAAAATCTTCGAGGACTAGGACTGGTTGCCGCTGTTTTTTCTGGAGTTCGTAGGATTTGATCACTCCCTCTAGATGGATTTGGCTAGTGAGGTGATATTCCCGTTGATAGTGGAGAATTTGTTTGGCGGTAGGATATTCAGCTTTGGGTAGTTTGAGGATAACCGGAAGTTGATCCTCAGTTCTGGTGGCTCGATAGACAAGGGAGTTGTTGTTTTCAGATATTTTCTGCTTGATCGTATAGTTAGCGATATCCTGTACCATTGTTACCTCCCGAAGAATTCTCAAACCTAATCAATCTTGTTGACCTAATCTCGATGCCCCGTGACAATGTAGGCAACTCGCTGTCCAATGTTGGTGGCGTGGTCTGCCATGCGCTCTAGGTGGCGAATCACTAGGGCAAGGAGCAGAATGGGTTCGACGACACCGGGGACATCTCTTTGAAAAGCCAAGATTTGATAGAGACGATCGTGGGCATCATCCACCGCATCATCAAGATTTTTGATCTCACTACCAGTAGTTGCATCCAGATCCCCCAAGGCTACCAAACTTTTTGCCAACATCGCCTGAGCATTATGGGACATTTCTTCTACCTCTGCCATGTAACTAGGGACAGGATAGGGAAATAGTTTAACAGCAATTTCGGCTAAATCCTCAGCATAGTCGCCAATTCGTTCGATATCTCGCACCAACTGCATAAACGCACTAAGTAACCGTAAATCTTGGGCGGCTGGCCCCTGTTTAGTAATTAAATTAGCACACTCCAATTCTATCTGGCGGTAATACTGGTCTACTTGGTCATCTAGATCACTTATTTCTTTGATCACACTGAGATTCCGGTGAAAGAGGGCTTCGTGGCTGAGGCGAAAGGAATTTTCCACAAGAGTCCCCATTCTCAACACATCCTGCTCTAGTCGTCGCAGCGATCGCTTAAACTGGGTAGCTTCCGTCCCAAAATTAGAAAAAGATAAGCTCATAATAATTAAAATATCAGTCGCAACTGTTTAGAGGCAGATTGGCGAGGATTGAATGATTTTGTGAATAGTTGAATAAATTTGCTTAATAAATTTGCTTAATAGCTGGGTTAATAAATTTTTAATAATTTTGTGATGAGGATTTGGAGTTCATTTAGAAATAACTTGTATAGATTTAATAGATACTACGAACCATTGCCAGCTAGAGATTACCAGCAAATTTATTTTTCTATCAAGAAACCCAACGATCCACTCTTCGCAATATCTCTAGACTAAAATTTATCTGAATTTAATTAAATTTACAGGTTCTTGGTTAAGACAAGTTAAGGAAAATCGAAAGATTATGATTTCTTGATTCGTTTCTTGATTAATTTTCTAATTATAGTTCACTAAATTTGGGCAGGGTAATCTGGAGCCAAGCACCGCCAGTTAAGGGATGATTTCGAGCCGCGATCGCCCCCCCGTGAGCCAGAATAATTTGTTGGACGATCGCAAGCCCCAAGCCACTGCCCCCCAATTCTTCGGCAGAACTATGACGTTTACGGGAGCTATCCCCCCGATAAAATCTTTCAAAAATGTACGGAATATCAGTTTCATCAAAACCTTGACCAGAATCAATAATATTAATCTCAATATAATCTGTGACCTCTGGATAATCTGTTCCTCTAGAGCCTATTAGTAATTCTGGCGATCGCTTTGAGCCAATTTTCTCTGTTAGATCAGTTAAGTTCTGGGTGCTAGTTGCGTCTGTTAACCCAGTTGAACTAGTGAATTCTGGTAATTCTGGAGATAAAGACAAAGTAGGGTCGGTTCTGCTGGGGGATAGATGCTTAGTTTTGATCTCTAGACAAATTTCGCTATTGGCGGGGCTGTGCTTAATACTGTTGTGGAAAAGATTGAGAAATACCTGCTCTAGCCGGGTGGGATCCACTTTTATATAAACAGGCTCAGGGATATCGACTTGGAGGGTAATCCCTTTTGTTTGCACCAGAGGGGAAATACTCTGCCAGATATTGTGGGCGAGGCTACCGATTTCTACACTTTGGAGTTGGAGAGTTTGCAAGGGATCTTTTTCGAGCTGACTGAGTTCTAACCAGTTCTGCACTAGGTCAATGAGGCGTTTAGTCTGCTGGGACATTTGTTGGAGCCAGCGTTGCTCGACAGCGGGGATGCGATCGACCAGAAATTCGGTCACCAGATGAATGGATGTTAAAGGCGTGCGGAGTTCGTGGGCAAGGTCACTAAACCATTGATTGCGGGATTGCCGGAGTTCCCGGAGAGTTTGTTGATTTTGGAGAAAGACACCGACTTGACCATTTGGTAGAGGCAGACTAGAGGCACAACAGAGGATCGATCGTACCTCTCGCATCTGGGATCCTTCCAAACAAACGGGATGAAATACCCACTCTTTTACTTCTGGGGATTGGCGATCGCGGGTCTGGACAATTAACTGGTCTAGCTCGTAGGAATGGACTAACTCAAGGATTAATCTCGGTCTAGTGGGTTGCCAGCGCTGAATATTGAGGATTTCTAGAGCCTGCTGATTACAAAAAATTAGGCGGTCTTCCTCATCCACCTGCAAATAACCCACGGGGGCAGCCATGAGTAATTCTTCATTAATTTTTAGATTGTGAGCTAATTTCTCTTGGTAGCGCAAACTTTGGTGAATGGCTCGCCGGAACCTAGACATCAGAGAAAAAGAGATAATATCATCGCTATCAACATTTTGGAGATCAGAAACCAACTGAATGATTTTCTGAGTTTGTTTATATTGATACCAAAGAAAAAAACTAGAGGCGATCGCTATTCCTAGAAGAAATTGCCACATTAAATTTAGAAAGAAGTTTAAAAAGTTAGAAAGCCAGAAAAATCACGACTAACCAAACCGATAACCAAAGCCCCGGACAGTTACAACATACTGGGGTTGGCTGGGGTCTAATTCTAGCTTTTCTCGGAGCCACCGGATATGCACATCCACGGTTTTGGTGTCGCCCATGAAATCTGCCCCCCATACCTGCTCAATTAACTGCTCCCGTGACCAAACTCGGCGGGGATAGCTCATAAATAATTCCAACAGCTTAAACTCCTTCGGCGAAAGACTAACTTCCTCGCCCCGGATACTGACCCGGCATTCCCGTGGGGAGAGGGTGACATCTTTGAACTGGAGGATGGGAAATTGTTCTGGGGTAGTCAGGCGTTGACGACGGAGAAGCGCCCGGCAACGAGCTACCAATTCTTGCATACTAAAGGGTTTGGCAAGGTAATCATCGGCTCCAACCTCGAAGCCCAAGACTCGATCGCCTTCACTCCCCCTAGCACTCAAAATCAAAATTGGCACTTGATTTCCTTGGTAACGTAACAACCGACACAAATCTAGACCATTGATCTGTGGCAGCATAATATCTAGGATCACGAGATCAAAGGCAGCTTCAGCAAAATCAACCAGTTTTCCTTGATAGTCAGGTTGGAGAATCCCCAGAGCCTGATTCCCATCGTTAATTGTTGCTACTTCATAGCCTTCTTCCCGCAGAGCCAAAGCCACCATTTCCCGAATTAGCTCTTCATCTTCCACCACCAACACTCGGTTCTTCAATCCCGTAGACACAGTTGGTCTGCTTCTAGGCAATTCTAGGCTAAGCATAAAATTATAAAAATTGTCAAAGATTATTTGTAGAGTTTCTACATCTAGATCTACACTAAAAGAATCCTTTTAAGCAATTTTTTTTGTATGTTATTACATTTAAGCACTTGGACAGAGGTAGAGACTTATCTAACTCAATCCAAG
>JAIMKT010000005.1:28891-43907 GCA_020692245.1 Microcoleus sp. GA_180221_E-2-1-MAG-45_12 | reverse complement strand
GCCCCACGGGCTTAATTGGGACTGATGCTATCTGTGCAGAGGCGATCGCCAAGGGAGTCGGTGAACACACTCAAGCCATGGTTGCCCCAACGATCAATGTTGGCATGGCTCTCCACCACACTAGCTTTCCCGGCACCATCAGCCTCCGCCCCAGTACCCTGATCCTTGTGATTCGAGATTATCTTACCAGTTTGACAAAAGCGGGATTCCAGAAATTTTTCTTTCTCAATGGTCACGGCGGCAATATTTCCCCCCTCAAAGCAGCTTTTGCCGAAACCTACGAATATTTAGCTGATCTGCAAATTCCCCAGGCCGATCGAGTCCAGTGCCGCATTGGTAATTGGTTTATGGGTGGTGGGGTCTATAAACTTGCTAAGGAACTCTACGGCGATCGAGAAGGTTCCCACGCTACCCCCAGCGAAGTCGCCCTGACTCAATACCTCTATCCCGAAGCCATCAAACAAGGGGAATTAGACGCTCCGGCTACAGGCTATAGTATCTACAGTGCTGCTGATTTTCGCCGCCGCTTTCCCGATGGACGCATGGGTTCCCATCCCAATTTGGCAACCCCGGAGCATGGTCAGCAATTTTATGAACTCGCAGTAAAGGAATTAACCCAAAGTTATCTAGAATTTCTCGCCGCCGAGTAGTGGTGAATAGGGCTGCCTAGTTAGGAGATTAGGAATGTTGCAAAATCAAGAACGGGCACCTCGTAACCGCACAGTCACTTTGACTTTGGAGGAACAAGCCAAGTATAAAAATAGACTCCTGCGACTAGAGCAGCCTGTGGAGTTATCAGAAGTTATTAATCGCACAATTCACCAAGATTTATTTGAAATTTTTGATTTTCTCCCTAGGCAATCCGTTGATCTACTCTTTATTGATCCGCCCTACAACTTAAATAAGACTTTTAATTCTAGTAATTTTAGGAAACGCAGCCTAGATACTTATACAGATTGGCTAGATACTTTTCTGACGGAGCTTGAAGCTCTCCTGAAACCCACCACTTCCATTTATATCTGCTCAGATTGGCAATCTTCTCCCGCAGTTTTTGAAGCTATTAAAAACCGATTTCAAGTCCGCAACCGGATTACATGGGAACGGGAAAAAGGGCGGGGAGCTAGTAAAAATTGGAAAAACTCCTCAGAGGATATTTGGTTTTGTACGGTTTCCGATCGCTATGTTTTTAATGTGGAAGCGGTCAAGCTCAAACGAAAAGTCATGGCTCCCTATACTATTAATGGGACTCCCAAAGACTGGGATCGCACAGACACCGGCAACTATCGCCTGACTCATCCCTCTAACCTCTGGACAGATTTAACAATTCCCTTTTGGTCAATGCCCGAAAATACTGATCATCCCACCCAAAAACCAGAAAAATTAGTTGCTAAGGTAATTCTGGCAAGTTCTAATCCGGGGGATGTGATTTTTGATCCGTTCCTTGGCTCCGGGACGACTTCTGTGGTGGCTAAGAAATTGGGTAGACAATATTTTGGTGTGGAACTTGATGAAATGTACGCTTGTTTAACAGAAAAACGCTTAGAAATTGCTGAAACTGAATCGACTATTCAGGGGTATTCTGAAGGGGTATTCTGGGAAAGAAATACATTTAAAACACAATAAGATTCTCTAAATTTGGGAGAAGCATGAGACGGCGAGATTTTTTAGAAGGGATGGGTTTGACGACGATTTTCTGGGGACTGGGGCAGCACCACCAAACTGCTACAGCTTCGCTACTGGCAAAACTGGCAAATAATTTGCAAAGTATCCCCACAGCCCAAAAGTTTGCCCTACTGGTCGGGGTGAATCGATACTCCCAGCCGGAGATTCCTGAACTAGCTGGCTGCGTTACTGACCTAGAAATGCAGAGCCAATTGCTGAGGTATCGCTACGGGTTTGCCGAGGAAAATATTTTTAAGCTGACGGATCAGGAGGCGACGGGAGACAATCTTCGATCGACCCAAGCAGAGCTAACTAAGCGGATCCAAGCTGGAGATGTTTTGGTAGGGCATTTTAGCGGCTATGGTCTGGAAAGTATTGAGGGTAATGCTCTAGTTTTGTTTGATGAAATTCTGCCCTTGACTAGCTGGGGAGATTGGCTGCGATCGCTCCCCACCCCTTACCTAACCACAATTCTTGATACTAGCTTCACCCCCGCCCCGACCTCTACTAATTCAACTCTCCAATCCCGTTCCCTGCCTAGCTCGATCGCTCCCTTAGTCTTGAAGATCACTTCCTCAAATCCCGACTCAAATCTCGTCACTCCTCCATCATCAATAGTTAGCCCAAATCCAGAATCAATCCCGACTCAGGTTAAATTACCAGTTTTAATCCCCAAATCCCCCTCCAAATCTCTCCTTGAGTCTTCTCCAAAGTTATTAGACGTCACATCAGAACTACCGGGGATCGTGGTCCGGGCGGCAGCGATCAATCAACCAGCGATGGAGAAATCTTGGGACGGCTTTAGTGCGGGCTTATTTACCTACGCTTTTACCCAAACCCTCTGGCAAGCCCCAAATCCAGAAAATCCAGAAAATCCTCAAAATCTCCTAAGTCTAAAAGGCAATCTCGATCAAGCCAAGAAAAATTTAGAAGCGACGATCCCCGGCAGTGAAGTGATCCAAACACCAACTTTCATCGGTAAATCCCCCTCGTTATTTCCCTTTTTTGTCCCCCAAGAATCAGACTCTCCGGCGGCGGGGCTAGTGACAGAGGTGGCAGAAAATAATGAGGCAGGGACTCTATGGCTGGGAGGATTGCCGAGTCAAGTGCTTGCTCACTACGATGTAGATTCTTTGTTGCGAGTGAGTTCAAAGGTTTCTGGGTCTGACCTTGGGTTAAATGGATTAGATTCTCCAGCAGATTTCATAGTAGATTCTGTACCAGATAGTTTGTTGCAAGTGGTCGATCGAACTGGATTAACTGCCAAGGTGAAAATAATCTCTTCCGATTATCCCTTACCTCCCAATACCCCGATCCCAGATATGCCCACCCCAACTATCCCCAAGGCTGGAAACCTAGTACAAGAATTAGTCCGAGTTCTGCCCCGTCATCTCACCCTAGAGGTATTGCTCGATCGACATCTATCCAGAATTGAGAAGGTTGATGCCACTAGTACCTTTGCGGGAATACGCCATGTTTCCCTAGGGAAAGCCTCTGGAGATTATTTATTCACAGCCCAAGACCAAAGCTATGCTCTAAGTACCCTCGGCGGAGATTTGCTACCTGAGACGAAAGGGCAAACTGGGGAGGCGGTGAAATCAGCAGTGGGGCGATTGAAAGGGCAGTTAAGTAATCTGTTGGCTCTGAAATTGTTGTATCTAACTGACCATCAAAGCCCGGAATTGTTGGGGTTACAACTTAACCAATCCCTGATCGAAAATACTAGCGATCAAACCCTGTGGGGTTTAATTTTCTCCCACACTCCCGATCCCCAACTTTGGTTACTGCCTAGTTTAGATTCCCCAGAGAGTAGCTTTGGAGTCTATGAACTGCCTCCTCGAACCAAGGTCTCGATCGACCTGCCAGCCAAATTCACCACTGCCTACGGAATTTTTAGCTCCCAGCCCCTCCAGCAAACGATCGTGACACTCGCCGAACTGCATTCAGAACTGACCACCGCCCCCATTCCCCAAAAACTAAAGCTATCTAACCCCCTAAAAATCATGGAAACCCTATATCAAGACCTCCAAGCCCCAGAGGCAAATCTAGACAAATTTCCGGTAGCCTTTAACTCTAGTGACAACTATATTTTTGATACCAACACTTGGGCAACCTTTTGGCTTTGAGCACCCAGTTTTAATCTTTCTGATCTTTTTAATCTGTGCTGAAAAATATTTAGAGTAAACTGAATAATTACTATGAAAAATACTATGAAAAATTTTATTTTATTAGCCCTAATTACCCTTGCTCTAACTCTAGGTTGGGGTTGGCGGGGAATCGCTCAAACAACCTCACCCTCAAATCCCTCATCTAATCCCCAGAGAATTTTGACTCAATCTATGCAAATCCGGGCGGCAGTGAGGCTAATTTATGAGCAAATGCCAGAAATACCCTTAGAAAATCAATATTTGAATACTCGGACTGGGCAACTTGACCCGGAAGACAGCCTGATTAGTCGTTTGTTGCGCTACCATGTCGTTACGAAGAACCGTCCCCCTAGCCTTCGTTTTGATTGGAAGATGACGATCGCCGACTATCTCGAAGCAAATGAACCGATGATTGAAGACCGCTATCCGGGGACAGATATTTTGCAGCCAAACCCCATGCGACTCGATCGAGCAGCCATCGCCCGCCTCACTCCCGCCCAACGTAATCAGCTTGTAAATCTGTTGGTAGCTGCCTATACCCCAGTTGCCATCGAACCCGCCCAGATTATTCTTCCCAGTCCGACTCCATCAACCCCTGCCCCTACTCCCCAACCCAGCCCGACTCTCGATCGAACTCCCCTACCTCAACCCGGTGATGCTCAATTTTTACGCTTGTGATGGATTTTGATGGATTTTGATGGATTGCGATCGAGACCAATAATTCACAAGAATTGAAGTAATCAAACAAGGTTGAAACTTCCTTAACAAAGCCAACATAAACTATTTCAACTATTGCAAAAGTTAGGCTCCGTTGCCGTGCTTACGACTAAATATATAGAAAATTGTGTATCTTAGAAAGTAAATAATTAGATAACAAAGGTAGATAAGTTTAAGCAATGGAGCTAGTTGCAACCAGCTTGATTCTCCCCGCATCCATCTCCGACATCAATAACTCCAAGGCTTCATAGTCCACATCCGAGACGTAGCCAAGCCTAGTAAGCTCATAGTTAATCTCATTTTCTATCTCTGGAGTAAGCTGCCTAATGGATAGAGCTTTTTCAACCAAGTGCCGAATAGCGTGTCTAGTTTTCACAATAATTTAGATGATTTTACGTAGAACTGTTGCATCTATCTTCCAACTAAGCCAGTTATTCTATAGTGACGAGATTCTATAGCCTTAGTGATCTTCGTCACCCAAATTTTGATACAAAAAGCTAGCACCACTAGTTGCCGCCTTTTTAGCCACTCCTTCTATGTATCTAAAAACACAGAACCCTCTAGAACAACTCCTGTTTAATTATCGAAAAATTGTTAATCTCTAGTCCCCAATTTGTCCCATGAATAACAACCTGAGTAAAACCCCTTTAGATTCCGTAATTCGCCTGTCTCAGCGTCTTGCTGGTGGAGTATTCCTTGCTAGTTCCATTCTTTTATTTAGCAGTTGTGCAGCCCAGAACACCACAGAAACTACACCTGCCAGCCCTGCTACCAGCAGCAACGCCTCCCCTACTGCCAGCCCCGCTGCCCAGAAAGATATCCGGGTATCTCTTGCCTTTCTTTTCCAAAGCCTTGATGCTCCGCTCATTGTTGCCATCAAAAAAGGTTACTTCACCGCAGAAGGCTTAAACGTTACCTACGAACGGGGAACCGGAAATGTGGCAGCCATTAGTAATCTAGGCACGGGGCAGTTTGATATAGCCTTCAGTGATATCTACAATACCCTAGAGTTCAATGATAAGAATGCTCAAGAGCGTATTATTGCTGTGGCTGTGCCTTTTAATAAAGCTCCTTTTTCGATTCTCACCCTCAAGAAAAGTGGTATTAACTCTCCCACGGATTTGGCTGGGAAGAAAATAGGCGCTCCTGCCGGTGATGGACCCCGGAAACTATGGCCATTATTTGCTACAGAAATCGGTGTTGATCCAGAAAGTGTGGAGTGGGTGACTATGGAGCCAAAACTCCGGGAGACTTTCTTAGTTCAAGGGCAGGTAGAAGCGATTAGTGGTTTTTCTACTTCGGCGATGCCCAGCATTCTCAAAGCCGGAGTCAAAGCTGATGAGGTCAATATTTTTTACTACAACGACTTTGGGTTAGATTTTTACGGTAATGCCATTTTAACTAAAGCTAGTTTTGCTCAGGAAAATCCAGAGGCTGTCAAGGGCTTTGTCAAAGCATACTTAAAGGGGTTGCAAGATACAATTAAAGACCCAGAGGCGGCTTTGGATATGGTGATGGCAGCAGATGATAGTAAATTGATGGATCGAGAGGCAGAAAAAGTCCGGTTGCAAATTGCCCTAGAAAAATTAATGATTACTCCAGAGGCTGAGTCTTTGGGCTTGGGGGCAGTGAACTCAGAACGGTTAGGCAAGTCTATTACGCAAACGGTGGAAGGTTTCAAACTTGCCACGAAGTTCAAGGTAGAAGATGTTTTTGATCCTAGCTTCTTGCCAGCAAAGGAAGAACGAGCAATGCCAGCCGCAGCCGATCGAAAACCTTTGAAGTAGCTGTAATCGAGGGCAGGTGTCTCATCTGCCTTTTTTCAGTCAGCATAAATGATGGATATACAGTCAGAGGAATTGCCATCATCGGGCATCTTTGATATGATAAGAGTTACAGGGATTATTAAGCTATTTGCCATTTGTCTTAGTTTAATTAAATAAATAGTAGAGGGTCGTAGGTAAATCTCCCTTTTATTGCTTTAGGAGATCAAAAAGTACTTCTCCTCAGTTAGAAATCTCAATCGTAAATAATTTACTAAAGCATAAGCTAGAGGACTGTCCTGTGATTGCTTTATCAATGCGTCCGATGGGACAAGAGTGGGGAACTATGACCTTTGCGTCTACCCTTTATCTGTGCCCCATACTCGATATTTTGCTAGAAGATATTCCCGCCCCTTGGCAACCAGAACTCCGTCTAGGGCTACAAGAAGCGATTATCAATGCTGCAAAACATGGTAATGGTCTAGACCCAAGCAAGAAGGTACAAATTCGGTTTTCGGTGGTTGAGCAGCAGTATTGGTGGATTATTTCTGATGAAGGAGGAGGATTTCGCCCCCCCCAAGGTGGGAAGAGCAGCGAGGAGTATCTTCCAGATATAAATTCTGAGTGTGGGCGGGGTTTGTGTTTATTGCACGAGATTTTTGACCATGTGTATTGGAATAGTAACGGAACTGAGTTGAGATTGGGTAAGTCGCTACGTAAATCTCCTTTTTCAACTTCTAATTTATTAAGGGATTTTAGACATAGTTTAGAGATTTTAACAAGTTAATTAATATTGTCATTAAATAGTCATTAGATTGTCATTAACAAGATTACTACTAAAAAATTAACTAGGGAAAGGTTAATTAAAGGTTTTTGTAGGGGTTATGGAAAGTTGCTCGATCGAGTCCAAGCTCTAGTCAGAATTCATAACCAAGATTCCTATTTTCAAGATTCTAGCCAATTACATCAATTTTCTCAGAAGTTGCTGAGGCGGATTTTGTTCCTATATTTTCTCGAAGCTCAGGGATTGTTGGGGGGCGATCGACCATTTGTTACAGACCAGTTTTCAAGAGGTCATTTTTCAGTAACTAATTTTTCAGCAACTAATTTTTTAACAAGTCAATACAATTGCAAACGGCGAAATGTCGAAGGTTTTGATTATTACCAAGAAGTAATAGAGCCGCTATTTATTCAAATATTTTCCCAGATATTCCCCCAAGAATTTGCTGATATTTCTACTCCACAAAAAGTTCTAGCAAATCAAGATTCACCACAAATAAAAACCCCTTCTCTGATCACTCTCCCTAATACTCTATTTGATCCTAAGAACTCTACTAGTATTCTTGGTTATTTCAATAGTTACAAGTTTACCGGGACAGAAAATGGGGCTGGGAAGAAAGGAGAGGAGATGATCGAGGAGATGGCGATCGACCCAGAAATCTTTGGGAAAGTGTTAGAAAATACCTTGGAAGTATCGGAGCGGGGCAGGTCAGGGACTTTTTATACCCCAAAGGAAATTGTTCAATTTATGGGTACTGAGGTATTGGCTCGATATTTAGCCCAGAAGACAGGGTTAGACTTGACTATGATTCAGACTTTGATCCAGATAGCGATCGAGAATCTAAGCCAGCCATTACTTGATGAGGTTCTAGATGCTTTAGCTTCTCACTCAAGGTTAAATCTTCAGGATTCAAATCTTCGGGACTTGATCACTATTTCTCAAGCAGAAGCTCTAAAACAGGCGATCGCTCAGGTGAGGATTTTAGACCCGGCGGTGGGTTCGGGGGCGTTTGTGGTGGGTATGTTTCAGATATTGTGGGCGGTACGTTGGACAGTGGGGCAAAGGTTAGGGGAAAGCCTAGAAAGGGGTTCTCTGGGGAGGAGAAAAATCAAGGAAGAAATTACTGCTCATAACCTTTATGGCATAGATTTGAATCTAGAGGCGATCGAGATTACCAAGTTACGTTTGTGGTTAGGTTTACTAGAAGAAATTCCCCTAGAAGAAACTGCTCAAATTGAGAATTTAGAAAAGTCACCTAATCCATTTAATCTATTTAATCTTCCCAAGTTACCTAATCTAGAGAAGAAATTGATCTGTAAAAACGCCCTGCTTGGCAATATTTCTGAATTACAACTAGATTTAGACTCCCAAAAAGATGGTTTTGATATTGTTATTGGCAACCCTCCCTACGTCAGGCAGGAATTAATTAAGGAATTAAAACCAGCTTTATCTCAAGCCTACACATGTTATACAGGCATGGCAGACTTATATATTTATTTCTACGAGCAAGGGTTAAAGTTATTAAAATCTTCGGGTTATCTAGTCTATATTTCTCCTAATAAATATTTTCGATCGGGCTACGGGGCAAAGTTACGAGAATTGTTAAGTACAACAGGAAAAATAGATATTTTAATTGATTTTAAGGATACAAATATTTTTGAAGAAATTGCTTATCCCAGTATTATTTTAATCAAAAAGGTAAAACCAGAAAATAATCAAGTTCGTGTTTTAAATTGGCAGCCAAACCAACTTATATATAGAAACCTAAATCAATTTCTAGATCAACCCCAAAATCATTCTCCTGACTATCTAGAAAACCCATCAATTAATCCATCAATTAATACATTTAATACAATCTATCAAAATAATAATTTTCTCATACCCCAAAGCACCTTGACCGTTGATGGGTGGCGGCTAGAATCTCCGCAAGTATTAAAATTATTAGATAAACTTCGATCGAGGGGCATTCCCTTAAGGCAGTATGTCCATAAGCAATTGTATCGAGGCATAACTACGGGTTTTAATGCCGCCTTTGTGATCGATCGAGATACTAGAAATAGACTGGTAAGAGAACACCCATCATCAGCAGAAGTTCTAAAACCTTTTCTTCGGGGTAGAGATATCAAGCGTTGGAGTATTCATGATCAAGATTTGTATTTGATTTTCACCTATCGAGGTATTGATATTAATAATTATCCAGCGATCAAAGATTATTTAACACCCTACAAATCTAGACTAACACCAGGAATTATTGGCGGCAGAGCGGCGGGCAGTTATCAATGGTTTGAATTACAAGCCTCTCCTAGAAATATCTGCCGTTTTGAATCTCCTAAAATCATTATTCCCACCATAGTTAAGCAACCAGAATGTTATCTAGATCAGCGTGGTTATTTTTGCAACGATAAGGCTTCAGTTTGTTTTAGTCTGGATAATGAGTATCTTCTAGGCATATTAAATTCAAAAATTACTAACTGGTTCCTCCAGCATATTGCTGCTACAAAACGGGAGGGATTTTTAGAGCTTAAGCCTGTATATCTTTCCCAAATTCCGATCCCCATTGCTTCAGAAACCGATAAAAGGACGATCGCCACCCTAGTCCAAAAATGTCTTGATGCCCAAGGAGGAGGGATTCAAAGATGGGAAGAGGCGATCGATATCAAGGTAGCTAATTTATACGGGTTAAATACTCAGGAAATGCAAATAATTGATTTAAGTAATTAAGATAAATAACTAGAAAAATTGTAATTAGTTAAGCAACAAATTCTCCCTGCGCTACCATGATTACCTTACCTCCGACAAACACTTGAATTACTTCTTGATTTCTCAGAGCTTTTAGTAGTAATAAAGAGGGGCGATTAATCTCATAACCCTGCTCTACTTTCAGATCAATAGAAGGCTGGGCAAAATAATCATACTGGATTAAATAAGCTGCTAAACAACCATTAGCACTCCCTGTGGCTGGGTCTTCTACTATTCCCAAAGCAGGGGCAAAAACCCGCACACAAAGATCATTTTCTGGGTCATGAGTCTCTGGGCAAAATACCACAACACCTTTAACTTCTGTATTTTTAGTTAACTCTTTACATTTCTGGATATCAACTAGACAAGCTTGTAGAGATTGCTGGGTTTTGAGAGGCACAATTACAAAATCTACACCTGTAGATACTGATTGGATCGGGAATCTGTCATCTATATCATCCACACTAATATTGAGCATGGCAGCGACCTCTTCAGGATTAAAAAACTCATGAGAAGTAGGGGGTCTCTGGGACATCCAGAGGAGATCGATCAAGTCTTCTTGATAGCTAATATCTACTGGAATTTGTCCAATTGGCAGGTTAAGACTAACCCGACTAACTAGCTGCCGAATAATTTTTTGTTGCAGAATAAAAGCTGTACCAATGGTGGGATGACCAGCAAAAGGTAACTCTCTTTTGGGGGTAAATATCCGCACTGGATAGCCATGATTTTCCGGTTGCTGGGACAGAATAAAAGTAGTTTCTGAAAAGTTGATTTCCCTTGCAATACTCTGCATTTCTTCGGTAGTTAGAGTCTGGGCATCGGTGAAGACAGCCAACTGATTACCAGTGTATTTACTGATAGCGAAAACATCAACAATGTAAAAGGGCAAGAGAACCATAGTTTTTGATAAAGTAGATTGCTAATTGTGGAAGGAATATCAATGAAAAATCTCATATTAGCTTATCAACTTATCAGCTTATGCTAGGGAATTGCTGTGATAATCGTCACTGGATTTAGAGGAGTAAAGCGAGTTAGATCACTAATTGGGATAGATTTAGATAGCTGAACTTGGAGCATGTTCACCCGCCATTTCTTCTGTTTGTACCAAGCTAAACTCTGATGGAGATGTTCGATCGTGGCCAGAGCCATAACTACCAAACCATTGGGCTGTAACCGGGCTGCACAGGCTTCGAGAATAGTTTCTAGATTACCGCCACTGCCGCCGATGAAAATTCGATCAGGTGAGGGTAGATGTCGTAACATATCTGGAGCAACTCCGTGGACAGAAATCACATTAGGCACTTGAAGACGTTGGATATTGCGCTCAATCAAGCTAGTTCCCATAGAGCTTTTTTCGAGAGCGTAGACTTGGGAAGTTGGACAGAGACGAGCAATCTCGATCGACACCGAGCCAGTCCCAGCTCCCACATCCCAGATAATCTGCCCCGGTTGCAGCGCCAATTCCCCCAGTACCAAAATCCGTACTTCCCGTTTTGTCATCAACCCCGGTCGATCGCTAAAACTGGCAAACTCCTGATCTGCTAAACCTAAAATTGGTAAACTTCCTTCTTTAGGTAATTGGGTTGCGGCTAGATTTCTTACTAATATCACCACATTCAAGGGGGCAAACTCTGTTTCTGTCAAAGAGAGCAATCCCTGATTATCCAGACTAAAAGCCCGGACTTGTTCTTGGTCATTCCCCAAGTTTTCACAAACCCAGAGCTGATAAACATAGGGTAAATCCAAAGCTAGATAAAGTTGAGCGATCGCCTTGGGAGTTTCTCGACTTTCGGTGAGGATGGCAATTTTTTCGGCTCCTTCTTGAAGATGAGTTTCGATCTGTTCGAGGGAACGCCCGTGGACACTAAGAAGTTTGGCATCTTGCCAAGGCAATTTAAGGCGGTTAAAAGCCAACTGAATAGAGGTAACGTGGGGATGAAAGGTAATCTGGGCGGGGTCAATCTCGGCTAGTAGCAATCTCCCCAAACCAAAAAATAGGGGATCCCCGGAAACTAACACCACGATCGCTACCTGCTCTGGGCTGTTGTAGGGAGGAGTATAGCGGGTATGTTCGGGTTGTCTTTGCTCTAACATCGATCGAATCTGCCGGAGGGCGACCCCAAAATCTCCCAGAACCAACCGCCGACCGGGATGATCTGGAAAATAACTGAGATGACGATCGCACCCCACCAGCAACGTTGCCTGGGCAATAATTTCTAAGACACCTGCGGCTAAACCTGCGGCTCCATCCAAGCCAATCCCGATCACATTTATGGGTGTATTTGCTGTCTTAGATGAATTAAAAACATGAAGGCTATTGAGATTAGCTGGACTGGCAGAATTAGCTAAATTAGCTGCATTAGATAAATTAAATGGATTAGCTGACGGATTAGATCCAACGTTCGAGTCATTTTCCATAGATATTGCCCAAGATATTACTCAAAATGTTACCCACAATGCTCAATTTCAACTTCTCACTGATTTTACCCTAGCTGATCGCCCCAACTTCTAGCTCTAATTCTCAATTTTTAACCGCAAACCATCACCGGAAAAATGCCAGCATGTGCCAAAATAGAAAGAACAGTTAACATATTTTTATTATTTCTAGTAGGTCAAGTAAAGTGAGTTCCCCAGTTTCTACCCCCACAAATAACCGCCGTCAGGTCTTCCCTTTTACCGCCATTGTGGGGCAGGAAGAGATGAAATTAGCCCTAATTCTTAACGTGATCGATCCCTTCATTGGGGGCGTGATGATTATGGGCGATCGAGGTACAGGTAAATCTACAACCATTCGTGCCTTGGCAGATTTATTACCAGAAATCGATGTTATTGCTGGCGACCCCTTCAATAGTTCCCCCGGCGATCCAGACTTGATGAATCCCCAGAACCAGAGCGATCGCCCCGTAGTCAAAGCCAAAGTCCCCATGATTGACCTGCCCTTGGGAGCAACAGAGGATCGAGTCTGTGGCACGATCGACATTGAAAAAGCCCTTGCTGAAGGGGTGAAAGCTTTTGAACCGGGATTACTTGCCAAGGCAAACCGGGGAATTTTGTATGTAGATGAAGTGAATCTTTTAGATGATCACTTGGTAGATGTGTTGCTAGACTCGGCAGCTAGTGGTTGGAATACCGTAGAGCGAGAAGGCATTTCCATCCGTCACCCCGCCCGATTTGTCTTAGTTGGTTCCGGCAACCCCGAAGAAGGCGAACTCCGCCCCCAACTCCTCGATCGCTTTGGAATGCACGCCGAAATCCGCACCGTCAAGGAACCAGAACTGCGAGTCCAAATTGTGGAGCAACGGTCAGAGTTTGATCAAGACCCCCTACCATTTTTGAATAAATATCAGAGCGACCAAGTTCATCTCCAAGACCAGATTAGCAAAGCCCAAACCCTCCTGCCCCAAGTCGAAATGGACTACGATCTGCGGGTAAAAATTTCCCAAGTCTGCTCAGAGCTAGATGTGGACGGTCTGCGGGGTGATATTGTCACCAACCGAGCTGCCAAAGCTCTTACCGCCTACGAAGGAAGAACCGAGGTAACAGTAGATGATATTCACCGGGTAATTGTCCTCTGTCTGCGTCACCGTCTCCGTAAGGATCCTCTGGAGTCGATCGATTCGGGTTACAAAGTAGATAAAGTTGCTAGTCAAATATTTGCGACTAACTAGAACCAGATTCAGGCTAAAATAAATCAACATAAGTATACTAAGGACACCTAAGCTTAAGGTAATTACCCTAGCTAGTCCTAGTCTTTGGAGAGGTGGCAGAGCACGGTTGAATGCGACGCACTCGAAATGCGTTAAGGAGGAAACTTCTTCGTGGGTTCAAATCCCACCCTCTCCGTACCGAATAATCAATACATAATCCCCAATCTGGTTTTATTAATATACTTGCGTGGGGCGGCTAAAGCCGTTACTACAAATCAAGATACGATACTCAATCTGGTTTTATTGATACTAGGATACTGCCTTGGATTCTAGGAAAACTTTGGGATTAAGGGGCTGGGGACGGTTGATATAGTAGCCTTGGGCGTAGTCAATGCCGATCGCTGCAACTTTTTGCCAGACCTTCTGGTTCGTGACATATTCTGCAATAGTCTGCATTCCCATCACATGCCCAATCCGATGAATCGCCGCCGCAATTTCCACATTAGTTGAGCTTTCGACAATATCTTTAATAAACTCCCCATCAATTTTTAGATAGTCCACGGGCAAATTCTTGAGATAGCCAAAGGAAGACATGCCACTGCCAAAGTCATCAAGGGAGAAACGACAGCCCAACTCCCGCATCTGCCGAATAAAGCGAGAGGTTTTGGTAATATTAGCGATCGCCACGGTTTCGGTAATTTCAAAACATAATAAATGGGGGGGAATCTTGTACTGATCTATCTGCTCCACCAGAAATTCCCAGAAACTCTCCTCGTTGAGACTAGCTCCAGAAAGATTGATGGTAAATAAGCTCTGGCAGGGGGAATGGCGGTATATTTCCCAAATTTCCTCGAGACTAAATAAGTTTTTGATCACCCATCGATCGATCATGGGCATGAGATGATAGCGCTCGGCGGCGGGCATAAACACACTGGGCATAATCAGGGAGTTATCTTGATCTACCAATCTCAAGAGAATTTCATAATGTTCTTCTCGCAATGAAGGTTTGGGGAAGGGAGTTACATTATTTTTATCTTTAGTATTTTTGTCTTTGACATGTTTATCTTTGATATTTTGTTCTCGATGAATTGCCAAGTTATTACCTAAATTATTGTCTAGATTATTACCTAGATTACTGCTATTCCCATTACTCAAGCTATTGACTACACTGACATTACTCACCGGACTACTACTCAAATTTGAGGAACCCGGTAAGGGAGAAATAGTTTGATAATAAAGACGAAATTGATCATTTTCTAAAGCTTGTTGGATCTTTGCAGCCCACTCCATTTCTCCGTGGGGACGGTTGGCATCCTCCTGACAATAGACATAGACCCGGTTTCTGCCCTGCTCCTTCGCCACATAACAAGCTGCATCAGCCCGGCTAAGAATTTGCGTCACATCGGGACTATCTGCCGTCACCGCCGTGACCCCCACACTCGCCCCCAGGGTAAAGAGCTTATCCTGCCACACAAACCGAAAACCCTTAATTAGCTCCACCAACCCTTGCAAGATCATGATCGCCTTTTCTTGCTTACAACTGTAGAGGAGAATAGC
>JAIMKT010000005.1:0-28884 GCA_020692245.1 Microcoleus sp. GA_180221_E-2-1-MAG-45_12 | reverse complement strand
TCCGCCCCAAACCGAGAAATCATATCTGTTTGCCGGAGATTGTCTTGCAAAAGCATACTAATCTGCCGTAGTAGCTCATCGCCCGCAATATGACCACTAGTATCGTTGACGATCTTAAACCGATCGATATCTAGAAAAGCGAGGGTATGTTCCTGCTGTCCCCGTTTGGCTGTGGCGATCGCCCGCCGGAGATAACGCTCAAATTCCCGCCGATTTGCCAACCCAGTTAGGGGATCATAGCTGGCTTGCCAAGATAGTTGCTGCGCCATTCTCCGAGCTTCTGTTACATCCCGGAAGACAATCACCGCCCCCATGATTTCTCCTTGGAAAGAGCGAATCGGCGCAATAGAATAGTCAATGGCAAATTCTCGCCCATCTTGGCTGACTAACAAGTCTCGATCGCAAGAATTATTGACCTTACCTTGCTCTAGGGTGGTGATGAAAGCAGAATTACTAATTTTTCGGCTCTGCTCTTCGATCACATGGAATACTTGGGAGAAATTTTTGCCTTTAGCTTCAGCGCTGGCATATCCCATGAGTTTTTCTGCCACTGGATTGATGGCTTCAATACAACCTTGGCGATCGATCGTCACAAGGCCCTCACTAATAGATTGCAAAGTCACCTGCGCCATTTCTTTTTCTAGAAACAACTCCCGGCGAATTTTCTCCCGCTCTTTGAGATGAGTGACAAGCGCCCCAGAAAATTTGTAGGTCATTCCCGTCGTCACTCCCCCCAGCATCAGTGTAAACAACATCAGATACTGCCAACTCTGCTTCCCTTCTTGGTAGATAGTCCGAGGAGAATCCACCCGCAATACCAAGGCTGGGTTATTGGCAAAATCAAGGAGAAGAGTATAACTAGAGATTGTATTTTCATCTACCAACTGGAAATGGGCAGAAATATGTTGATCGAGCCTGATCTTGTCTAGAGAAACCGCAGGCAGTTCAGTAAGGGGAATTGGTAAATCTTGAGCCTCGATCGGGTAGAATCTCACCAAAATATCAGACCGGGATATCTGGCGGAGACTAGTCTCATCTAAGTTGGCAAAATCTAGATTTTGAGCATCAAGGCGATCAACCCGATTATCGATATCTTCCAAAACATAATTAACCTGTTTCTGTGCTTGCTGCTTTTCTGCTGCTAAAAAACTTTGCCAAAAAATAGCCGAAACAATCCCTACAAAGGAGGAGATCAAAATTATGGTAGCCGAAGTTGTTAGCAAAGGAATCCTATCCCGGATTTTCGCTTGTTGCTGTGGTGATAGGGACAACTTGACTTTAAGTAGTTTCACGGTAGTTTCACGGTGGTTTCACGGTGGTTTCACGGTAGTTTCACTATAGCTGTAGCTGGGAATTTGCTTTGGGCGGACGGTAGTTTCTCTATAGTTAGAGTTTAGCCCCAGTATCGATACTGAAACTGGCTCTAGAGAACAAGTAGTCTCAAAATAAGCAACATTGCCTATGGCTACAGAATCCTATAGTCAACTCTTCAATGTTGAGGGAAGGTTGAGGAAATTATGGTGGAAATATTGGAAATTTTAGATACAAGAAACTAATGCTAAATTTAACTTACGTTAACATATACCATTAGGTAAAGACATAGTAATTTCAAATTTTGGGTAAATCAGGAAAACTGATGGTAACGCCAGATACAACTTATTCTGAATAGGTAACGATTGTTGGCTAGAATTAGTATTAGTACGGCAATTTGTTATAAATTAGGTAGAATAATTTAATCGCAACAATGCCCCCCAGGAACTATGGAAACCCTTGCATATATTCATTCTGTTCAAGCCTCGGATATTGATGCTAGTCAGCTTGATTGGCGGCTCGATTGGCAGCTTTCTGGGCGATTTCCTTCCTTCACCACTTGCGTGAAAATCCTATCTATCCCTTTGACCCTAACCTTGATAACCAGCACTACCGATGCTTTGGCTTTGTTGCGGCGAGGAGATACTGGGGCAGAGATTACCAATCTGCAAAAGCAGTTGAAGTCCCTTGGCTATTTTCAAGCCCAACCCACGGGTTTCTTCGCTAGCCACACCCTCGAAGCCGTCACCAGATTTCAGGCAGATCATGGCTTACCCCAAGATGGCATAGTTGGGCAGCAAACCCAGAGATCGATCGATTCCCGTCTGGGTAATCAAGTAAGTAATCAAGTCCCTAATGCCGTTGAAAGCCAACCGGAGAGCCGACCTGCTCCTCAGCCTATTGCTGCCCAGCCTCTGGTTAACCCTTCCTTCCCTGCTACTGGGAATCTTTATCTTGGAGTAACTGGAGTCGCTGTCAGCAAGCTGCAAGATGATTTGCGGGTGGTGGGTTTTTATACTGGTGCTACCACTGGGGTGTTCGATCGAGCCACGGAAGAAGCTGTGATCAGTCTCCAAAAATCTCAAGAACTCACTGCTGATGGCATTGCTGGTGACAGAACCTTGGCTAGTCTTGAAAATCTAAAAAAAAATGGTTCCGGTGTTTCCTTCCATAATGTGACGATCCAGCTCAACAGCCGGGGAGAAGCCGTCCGCAATCTGCAAATGAAATTAGCTCAACTTGGTTATTACACCGCAGGAATTACAGGGGTCTTTGAAGAAAAAACCGTTGATGCTGTCCTCCGCTTCCAAAAAGACCGGGGCTTAACTACCGATGGTGTAGTTAGCACTGTGACTTGGGAAGAACTCTCAGCCCAATAGATTATTTCTGTGTTAAAAGTTGAGAACACATTGAGGACGCAAAGCCTTGCGCCCTTACCATCAGTTATATCTCACTGAATTTTCACTGAATTTTTATTGAATTGAGAGATTGCTATACTGCTAATTATCTTTGCTAACTATTACCATGCCAAACTATGCCCACTACCGTTGAAATCCTTTCTCCTGAAGAACTCCGGCGGACTGTCAACCGTTTAGCTTCCCAAGTGATAGAAAAATCACGGGATATTTCTCAGTTGGTACTGTTGGGGATTCATACTAGGGGCGTTCCCCTTGCTTACCTATTAGCAAAACAAATTCAACTCCTTGAAGGAATAGAAGTGGCGGTGGGCGCCTTGGATATTACTTTTTATCGGGATGATTTGGATCAGATCGGGCTGCGGACTCCGGCAAAAACTGACATAGATTTTGATCTGGCGGGAAAAGTGGTGGTGTTGGTCGATGATGTGATCTATAAGGGACGGACAATCCGGGCGGCGTTGAATGCTGTCCATGAGTATGGGCGCCCGGCTAATGTTTGGCTGGTGGTGTTGGTCGATCGAGGACATCGAGAGTTGCCAATTCATCCAGATTTTACAGGCAAACAATTACCCACTGCTAAGGAAGAACAAGTCAAGGTCTATCTGGAAGCGATCGACGGGTTCGATCGAGTGGAACTGATCCGGGATTGAAGTTATTACCCAATCTAGCAATTCCTGAAAGGATTTATACCAAATTTTTTCAACGTCCATCGATTCAGTTATTCATCAAGGAAAGAGAAATTATTTTCTTTGTTTTTAATCCAGAACGAGAGGAGATTATTTTATGGAAAGATTAAATCTTTATCGGCAGATTGCCCAGAATATTGTTGATGATTATGCTAAGTATAAACCTAGCTATGGCGATGTGGAGTTGTTGGCACTTAATCAGTTAGACAATTATCTATTAATTAGTGTGGGCTGGAATGGAGATCGCCGAGTTCACAGTACAATTTTACACTTACGAATTGTGGCAGAAAAGTTTTGGATCGAACGGGATGAAACTGAGGAAGGAATAACTGAAGATTTACTAGCTCTAGGGGTCTCTAAACAAGATATGGTCTTGGGATTTCAGCATCCAGTAGACCGGAAACTAAGTGAATTTGCAATTACTTAAGGAGTCGATCGAGCCATGTAGCCGGCTTTTGAATTAATAAGATTCATTGATAAAGTGCAAATGACAAACACCATCCAGAATTATACAAACTATCAGAACCAAACTTTGTTATTTATGTACTATGGTACTTGAGAAGTAGCGATCGCCCCCTCCTCGACACTAACTGCTGGGGGATTTTTCACTTGATTTAATTCTTCTAAAATCTGTAACATTTCCCGTTCAAAAAGTACCTGCGATCGATTAGTCTTACCCCCAATATAAAAGCAATCTCCCTGTGCCAAAGCCCAAACTTGGGAATGGGAAACATAGCTCATAACTACTCCTAACATTAATAATAAAAACCCTGCGTAAACAAAAGGAATCCCCGGATCAGCTTTAATTTGTAATCCCGTACTGCCAATTACTTCTAATACTTTCAGGGTAACTCCATTGACCTCTGCCGCCATCCCTGCCCGTACTGTAGAAATAATTTTTCCATCGGTATCATAAATCAAAAAAGTTCCCTGTAAATCCTTCGTGACTAGGGAAACTCCCGCACTTAAATCTGGTTTTGTGGGAATCCAAGTCCCCCAAATTCTGCCATTGGCTGCCCCTTGTAATAAGCCCATAGGTAACTGAAATACGGGGCTATTGTTAATCTTGACTTTGACTGCCGCAATGCCCCAATCAGTTTGATAAAAAGTAATTCCTTTATGACGGAGGGGTTGATTTACGTGGATACTCTGGCGATCGATCTCCTTGCCTTCTAGGTCTACTACAGATAAATCCGAATAAAACTGATCTACCCTACCCGTGGGGGTGTAATCAATCCAAAACCGATTTACTTTTATCCCCCAGTCTGTGGGAATTTGGGGACGCGCTAAAGCCCCGGCTTCGATAATATTTTTCACCTGAAACGTATCCCCCTGAGCCACCATTTCCTGTGCCATGAATCCCGTTAAACTCCCCCAGATTGCCCCGCCAAGGATCAACAACATACTGGCATGAACGACGATCGGTCCAATTCGCCCAATAATTCCCTTGCGGGCATAAAGCTGATCGCCTTCTCGAAATATTTTGTAGCGGTGTTTCTGAAGAACTTGTTCTAGGGAATTGAGGGAGCCTGTATCTAGTTCCGCGCTGAGGGCAAGTTTAGTAAATTGTTTGGGGTTTTGATAATATTTCCAGTTCCGGGCAGATTTCAGGGCTGGTAATTGCCGAGTAAAAGTACAGGCGGTGAGGCTGCTGCCAAAGAGAATTAAAATTGCCAAAAACCACCAAGTGCCATAAACATGATTTAACCCCGTTGCCAAAATCACCTGATAGGTCAAAAAACCAAAGAGGGCGGGCTTTTCTGGGTAGTTGCTTTGATAAAATTCGAGGGTCTGTCCCTGTTCAATCACCGTGCCGGAAATACTCAACAGAGCGATGAGCAGGAGAAGGGCGATCGCTAACCGGAGATCAGCTAAAACTGGCAACATTTCCCGCCGCAACCAACGCTGGGGCATCAGGGCTATTTCTTGGAAACTGGGCATAAATTCATTCCTAAACTATTCCTCTAAACCATGCCGAGGATATCTAAACTTTCTTATTTTAAGGCATTTTTCTAACTTACCTGTCTCTATCTCTAATCAGGTCATCGATTACTTCTTTTCGGTAAATCCAGTCTACTAATCTCTTTAGGAAGTTTTCAGGGCATGACCACAATGGGCGCAGAAGCGATCGATCTCCTGCACTTTTGCACCACACTGAGAACAAAAAGACTGAGTTGAGGCAGATTTTGATGGCGGTGGGTTAGAAGATTGGCTAGAAGCATGACTGGAAGATTGACCAGAAACTTGACTAGCAGCTCCGCCCATTTGCATTTGCATATTTCCCAACCTCATTTCCATCGGGGGCATGGGAGGCATAGATGCCATCGGTGGCATTTTCATTTGCATTGGAGGCATCAGAGCCATGGGTTGCAGAGGTTGCAAAGTAGAATCTGAATTTGGACTGGTAAGGGTCTGGAGAGGGATGATCTGAGCATCGGCGATCGCAGGCATTGCCGACAAGGTACTAATACTACTGCCCTGAATTAACCCCACAAAATTTCCCCCCTGTCCCTCAACTCTGAGGACAAACCCCATCGATCCTCGCCATAGAATCGGTGGTATAGTCCAAACTCCTGTCTGCCAACTAGTAGACTGGCTTTGTTGTTGGTGAGGGCTACCCGTTAATAAGGTAATAACCGTTTGGTTGCCCTGATTTTCTAGATAAATTTGCTGCTGGGCAGTAAGATTAGCGACATACTGTGGCATGATTTTCCCCCAAAATTGATCGTGCTTTTATTCTAACTAACTCTTAATCAGCTACCTACTCAATCAGAACCGCAGAGGATGCCAGTGAAATTTGATAACTACGATCCGGGTGATTTCTATGATGAACTTTTCTTGAGCCGGGGAGAACCTAGACCGGAAGCCTCACAGCTAGTAGAACGGTTTCAGCTTTTACCCCCCGAAGACCTCTATCGCCGTCAACAAGCCGCCCAGACTGCCATGCTGAAAATGGGAGCAACTTTTAATGTGTATAGCGATGGTCGGGGTACAGAAAGAATCCTGCCCTTTGATGTGATTCCTCGGATTGTCTCTGCTCAAGAATGGGCGGTGTTGGAGCGGGGGTTGAAGCAGCGAGTCCAAGCCTTGAACCTGTTCATTGATGATGTTTATGGAGAGCAGAAAATTATTCAGGATGGCATCGTTCCCCTAGAGTTAATTACTTCCGCTACGGGCTATCTGCCTCCCTGCCGAGGGACAAATCAACAGGGTATTTGGTGTCATATTACCGGAACTGACTTGGTGCGCGATCGATCGGGGCAGTGGTATGTCCTAGAAGACAATATGCGTTGCCCTTCGGGAGTTTCTTACCTCTTGGAAAATCGGCGAGTCATGAAAAGTTCTTTCCCAGAGCTATTCGCTTCTTTAGGGATTCAGCCCGTAGATGATTATCCCAGCCATTTATTAGAAACCCTGCTGCATATTGCCCCCGCCAATATTCCCCATCCGACGGTGGTAGTGCTGACTCCCGGCATGTATAACTCTGCCTACTTTGAGCATTCTTTTCTGGCCCAGCAAATGGGGGTGGAATTGGTGGAAGGTCGGGATTTGGTAGTGGACGAGGGCTACCTAAAAATGCAGACGACTCAGGGATTGAAAAAAGTTGATGTGATCTATCGTCGCATTGATGATGATTTTATGGATCCGACGGTGTTTCGAGCCGATTCGATGTTGGGAGTAGCAGGGTTGATGGAGGTGTATAGGCAAGGTCGGGTAGCGATCGCCAATGCTCCCGGAACTGGAGTGGCTGATGACAAAGTGATCTATGCCTACGTCCCCAAAATGATCAAATATTACCTCGACCAAGACCCGATTATTCCCAACGCTCCCACCTATCTCTGCTGGTTGCCCGAAGATCAAGAGTATGTCCTCAATAATCTGGAGAAGCTGGTAGTCAAAGCTGCCAACGAATCTGGGGGCTACGGAATGCTCATCGGTACTCAATCTACTCCAGAACAAAGGGCAGAGTTTACAACCAAAATCAAAGCCAATCCCCGTAACTATATTGCCCAAGAAACCCTCGCTCTCTCCAGAGTTCCCACGATTACCGAGGGAGAAATTTCCGGCTGTCACGTAGACCTGCGCCCCTACATTCTCTACGGCAAAGAAATTTACGTCCATCCCGGTGGTTTAACTAGAGTGGCTCTACGTCCGGGTTCCCTAGTGGTGAATTCCTCCCAAGGCGGCGGTACAAAAGATACCTGGGTTTTGACTAGCTAGTCCCCGGTAGGTAGCTAACCAAATCCATACTATAATTAAATTGTGCTGAATCAAGTAGGCGTATCAACTACACGTTGAAATATCCTAGGTCGGTGAAACTCCCGCCAGAAAGAAACTACCAGCCATGCTGGGAAAGACTAAGGAACAGGCAAGCAGAGACAGGATATCGAGTGTACCGAACTGGCTAGTGTTGAAAAGTGCGAACGAAAGCTCGAAATTAAAAAAGTAGCCGTAAGCCTCATGGTGAAAGCCATTGAGCGTGAATGGGTAGGGGCGCATTGACTACGCCCTTAAGGTACAGTGACTGAAAAATCGGATTCTGGACTCTTAAAGAATTCCATGTGCTTTAGCCGTGGGAGTGTCAAATTAGTGTTGAGAAGTGTTAAGAGGATAAGATTTATGGTGATGGAACTGTATCAGTTTGAAATGTCTCAGTATGCTGAGAAGGTGAGGTTGATTCTTGACTATAAGGGTCTGCCCTACAAAAAAATCGAAGTTACGCCGGGGGTGGGGCAGTTAGAAGTTTTTCGGATGTCGGGGCAAAGACAGATTCCAGTCCTCAAGGATGGCTCTACGGTAATTTCAGATTCAACGGCGATCGCCTTCTATCTAGAGAAGCAATATCCAGCAAACCCGATTATTCCTAGTGATCCCAAGGAAAAAGGCTTGTGTTTGATGATGGAAGAGTGGGCGGATGAGTCGATCGGCAACAAATCTCGGAAAGTCCTCTTTGGAGCCTTGACTCAAAATCAAAACTTTCGGACTTCAATCCTTCCCAGCACCACTCCAGATTTTGTAAAAACCTTTGTCGGCTCTGTGCCAACGGAAGTATTTGATATGTTGGGACTAGGTGTTGGTTTAGGCAGTGATGCGATTAAGTCTGCCCAAGATGCCCTCAAGCAAGACCTCGAAGCTCTTTGCCTAATTCTCAGTAATAGTCCCTATTTGATTGGCGATCAGCCCACCCTTGCAGATCTCTCAGTGGCAAGTTTGAGTATTTTACTTAAATATCCCGAAGGTAACTATATCAACATCCCCGAACCTCTCAAGGGTAAAGGTATTCCCGGTATTGCCGACAATCCAGACTATGAGGTATTTTTCTCGTGGCGCGATCGACTCTACCAACAATACCGTCAACCCCTAGGATTTAGCTCTAGTAGTGATCCCAGCCCCAACCGGATTGAAATTGATTAGACAATGAAAGAATGGCGTTGCTGAATCGAAACATGGTTTGTTATCGCCTAGCCTAACAAGAGGGCGTAAAGCCTTACGCCCCTAACAATTTTCATAGATGTGATCAGCAAAACCAAAAAAATAAATTTGTGCAATCTCTCTACCTAAATTGAGGGAAATTCTTCTTTGCCTAAAATCTCTACCTCTAGATTGATATTGTCTTCTGGAGCGATCAATTCCGAGCTATCTAAATTATCTGAACTACTTGAACTAATAGAAGCATGGGGAATTAGAAATTCGGCATTTTCATCAATCTCGAAATACTGATAAAACTTGTCGGTGACAGATAACCAGAACGATCGACCGTCACTTTCTTTGGATTTTTTTACAAAGCCCAATTCTACTAATTCGGGAATATGCTGATAGGCTCCACTGCCCCGGAACTGAATTAGATCCGATTGCTTGATTTTTTGCTGGAGAGCGATCGCCGCTAGAGTCCTCAAGGCTCCTACCCCCAACGCACCGGGAACGAGGGTTGCCAACAAGCTATTAAAAGCCGAACGTAACTGTAAACTATAACCTGCGCCCGTTTCCACCACTTCTAAGGCACTCTGCCGATGGGCATAATCATCCATCAACTCCATCATCGCCTCCGTAGCACGTTCTCGATCGCACCCCGCATACTCTGCCAACTCATCTAGAGACAAGGGCTTACCTTTGAGATAGAGAATCGCTTCGATGGTGGGGGCGAGGTCGGGCATGGGGGGAAGGAGGAGGTAGAGGAGGTAAAGAAGGTACAGGGAGGTACAGGGAGGTAAGGGAATTAGAAAAAAGTAGGGGCGTAAGGCTTTGCGTCCTCTTAATTAGTCTTTAGCAATAACTATTTTTATACTTAGATATTGTTCCTTAACCCCCACCAACGATCGTCACCACCTCAATCTGATCGCCAGATTTAATAGTGGTTTCTGACCAAAATTGCCGATGGAGAATTTCACCGTTGTACTCTATGGCAATCAAGCGGAGGTTAAAGCCCAAGGATTCTAACAGCAGGGGCAGGGATTGGGGGGTAGAAACATGGGGTTCGCCGTTAATTTGCAGGTTAATCATGGTTGCATTCATGACTTTTCTAGATTTTTCATCGTCTGCGATCGAGTAATTTGCGACAGAAAGAACTGGGTTGTCAGGGTGGGTTGTTCCGCATCCATCAGGGAACGCACTACAGCAAGGCGACTGGCTCCGGCATTGAGGACATCCCCAAAATTGTTGGTGTCTATGCCCCCGATCGCAAACCAAGGCAGAGTCGTATGAGCAGCAGCGTAGCGGATATATTCCAGCCCGGCGGCGGATTTTCCCGGTTTTGTTGGGGTTTCATGGACAGGGCCAACACCGACATAATCTACCCCGGCAGCGATCGCCCGTTGGAGTTCTTCTGGGTTCGTGGTTGATTGTCCGATGATCCGATCTCGACCAAGGAGTTGCCGCACAAAGGCTACGGGTAAATCTTGTTGCCCTAAATGCACCCCATCTGCTTCTACTGCCAAAGCCAAATCTGGTCGATCGTTGACAATAAACAAAGCTCCGTAGTGATGACAAAGACGGCAGAGCTTAGTTGCCATGGCAAATTTCACCCCATCATCGGCATTTTTCTCCCGGTACTGGACGAGGGGCAGACCACCTTGGAGAGCCGCTTCCACCACGGAGAAGAGATCATCCCGGCTGGAGGTGACTAGGTAAAGATGAGATTGGAGTAATTGTTGTTGGCGTTGGTTGGTGATCAGGGATTTTTCGAGGGTGTAGACTTGATAGCGCATCTGTTTCAGGGCGATCGACATCTGGGGATTATAGAGCTTGCTATATTCCTCTAGCACCCGTAAAGCTTCCTGAACTCGACAGAAATTTGCTTGGAGGATTGCATTCACATCTGCCCTCGTCTCTTCTTGAGCATGGGTTAGCTCAGTCCCCGGATCATGCTCGGTATCACGGGCTGCCCGGAGTTCCTGACTATGCCAAGCCCCTAGACCCTGCCGGAGTTCCTTACAGGTGGCAGTTAAATTCTTGTTTTGCAAACCCAGTCGGCACCAATCTTCAATAACTCGAATCCCTTCCCGCGCTCGATCGAGATTGGCATCCAGAATCCGATACACCGCCACCGAAGTTGGGGAAGAAAAACCCGTTTGTCCAGCCATTTAATTCAACCCCCTGTCTAAAAACATCATGAAATTATCTCGCTTTTGCGCTTATCCATCGGTACATAGCCTTGCTCGTGGAGTCCGGCGTATACTTGGGTCGGGCGATAGATCCGGTTCGCTTCTAGTTGTTCTTTCCAGTGAGCTAACCAGCCTGCAACTCTGGCGATCGCAAACACTGGGGTAAACAAATCTGTGGGAATCCCCATTTTCCGGTACACCAAGCCCGAATAAAAATCCACGTTAGGATAAATTCCCTTATGGGCGAGTTTTTCTTCCACTACTCTTTCGAGTTCGGCGGCAATATCATAATAGTCATCATGACCAAATTTCTGGAATAGCTGCTCTGCTAAACCTTGGAGAATCGTGGCTCTGGGGTCTTTTACTTTATAAACCCGATGCCCAAAGCCCATAATCTTGGATTTTTTCTCTAGGGCATTGTCTAGCCACGGACGGACATTTTCCACCGAGCCAATTTCTTCTAGCATGGTAATTACTTCTTCGTTTGCCCCGCCATGGAGAGGTCCTGCCAAGGTTCCTACCGCCGAAGCCACCACAGCATAGGGGTCTGTGAGAGTTGAAGCTGTCACCCGGGCACTAAAAGTTGAGGCGTTCATTGTATGCTCTGCATGGAGGATCAGGCAAACATCCAAAATTCTGGCAGCAAGGGGGTCTGGTTCCCGTTCGTTGAGCATGTAGAGAAAGTTGGCAGCATAACGAAGGTCATCCCTTGGTTGGACGGGATCATTTCCTTTCCGCATCAGTTGGAAGGCTGCGACCATGGTGGGGATTTTGGCGAGGAGGCGGACAACGGCTTTGCGAATATATACGGGATCCTCTAAGGCTCGTTTGGAGTAAAAAAGACCGAGAGCCGCGGCGGAGGCTTGGAGAGCATCCATAGGATGTCCAGTTTCGGGGAAGCACTTCATCATGTCCCGAATCCGGTACTTAATCCGGCGATGGTAGCGAATCTCGGCTTCAAATTCTTCTAATTCTTCCTTGGAGGGCAGGTATCCCCAAATCAACAGAAAAGACATTTCGATAAAGCCACTTTTTTCTGCGAGATCTTCGATCGGAATCCCTCGATACTCAAGAATTCCTTTTTGTCCATCAACAAAGCTAATACTAGATTGAGCGGCGGGAATGCCTTCTAGACCGGGTTTGTACTCGCAAGCAGTCATAGTTGCTACCTTGGGCTGGGTTACTTTCTTTGGCTAATTTCTGGTTAATTTCTGGCTAATCTATCGAAATCATTGCTAAGAGTCAATAATTCTACCAAATCCTTGAGGCAAAAAGTAGCTACCTCTAGAGATAGATTCGGTAAACTTCTTTCTAGGCTACCGTCTCATCTTCCATCTATTGTTAATTTATGTTAAGAAAAATTGCGATCCCCTTACAAATTAGCACAGAGAAAATCCTTAGCTGGTGGGAAATTCCTGCGATCGCACCTAGATTAAGCCCTAGGTAATAATTTTCTCATTTTTCTGACTACTGATCCCCAAATAGAAATGTTCATGTTATGGTGTTGCAGTTTGATAATCAACCAAATAACACGAAACAAATGTGAATTTGCTCAGGAAATTTATGCAGGATTGACTCGGTATAGTGCAGAAATTTACCAAGAACTTACCAAGAATTTAGCGGGAATTTAGCAAGATTTTCTTTAGGTAAATCAATTCAGGTAAATCAATATGGTGTTTCTTTCAATGCACCTAGTCGCCCTCCATAAGATTTCCAGAGGTACGGAAAAAAATTGTCAGGATTCCTCGAAATCTCTTGCAAATTCCCACCTCCAGCAAGTTTCATCTTGACCAGTGAAACCTATGCAACAAAAAATTTTAATTGGCTTAACTAGTGCTGTCTTTGCTAGTTCCCTGACCGCCGGAGCCGTCTATGGTATTCCTATTTTTTCTGGACAACCCCAAGGCAATACTGTAACTCAGGATTTAGTGATTCAAAATCGATTGACTCAGGAGAAGTTATCAGAAACTCACCAACAATTGAGGACAGGTAGAACGGTAACGAGTCTGAACTCCATCGACCCCCAACCTCAACCTTTATTTAGCCCTATTTTCAGTTCCCCTAGCTCTACCTCCAATTCTGATCTTGTACCTGTTAACACCAATTCAGTTAACCGTCCCCTCTTTAGTGGTGCATCTAGCAATATTTCCCCAGCAGAAAATTCTCAAGCGCAGATGGTGGCGATCTCTCCTACCAATATTCCACCAACGATCGTCCCAGCAGCCAACTTACCAACAACTAATTTAGTGGTAGTTAATCCTCTCTTAGATTTGGCAACGGAAGTAGCAATGAATTCATCTATTAATTTGCCGATGAGTTTACCGATGGATTTACCCACAGAAGTAGCGGCGAATCCTTACCTAGAGCCAGAAACAATTATTGAAGACCCTTCTCGGTTGACTCCATTCCAACGGGGCGTTGCCTCTTGGTACGGGCCTGGGTTTGATGGGGCTTATACTGCTAGTGGCGAAGTTTTTGATCAGTATGCCATGACCGCAGCTCATCCTAGTCTACCTTTTGGCACACGGGTGCTGGTGACTAATTTAGATTCTGGTCGATCGGTGCTGGTGAGAATTACCGATCGGGGCCCTTTTACGGGAGGTCGAGTCATTGATTTATCCCTAGGAGCCGCTGAATCGATCGGCATGATTGGCAGTGGTGTGGCTGATGTTCAAATCAGTGTCATCGAACGTTAAAAACTTTTTTCATCTACCTTTAATAATTACATCGAGGCTCACGTTATCTTGACGTGGGTCTTCTAGTTTCAAAAGCCTAAGTTTAGAGCCTAATTCTTAGGGGAACAATCTTAACCAAATAATTACTAGGAAGGATATTATATAGTGATCCTAGGGGTATAATGATTTCACCTCCGATGAGTAGCTCATCATCCTGCTATTGTGATTTTTACTATAATTAAGTTTCTGTCAAAACTCTAACTAGATAGTATGTTCTATTTTATTGATCTATTTGCTGGAATTGGCGGAATGCGTTTAGCCTTTGAAAGTACAGGTGCGGTATGTAAATTCTCTTCGGAATGGGATAAATTTTCGCAACAAACTTATCTTACTAATTTTGGTGAACAACCAGCAGGAGACATTACTCAAGTTCCTTCAGATCAAATTCCAGATCATGATATTTTAGTTGGTGGCTTTCCTTGTCAACCATTTAGTATTGCTGGAGTGAGCAAACATAATTCCCTAGGAAATGATCACGGATTTGAACATCCCACCCAAGGAACTTTATTTTTTGAAGTAGCTAGAATCATTAGAGATAAAAAACCAAAAGCTTTTTTGCTAGAAAATGTAAAAAATTTAGTAAGTCACGATCGAGGGAAGACTTTTTCTATTATAAAAGAAACTTTAGAGGAACTGGGATACTACATACATCATCAAGTTTTTGATGCTGCTACAATATTACCGCAACATCGAGAACGAATATTTATTGTTGGTTTCCGTGAGCCTATTGCCTTTAAGTTTCCCATATTGCCAAACTATCAGCCTCAAATCAAAGATATTTTAGAAACCAAAGTAGATGATAAATATACGCTTACAGATCACCTCTGGCAATATTTGCAAAACTATGCAGAAAAACATCGGGCAAAGGGTAACGGTTTCGGCTATGGGTTAGTTGATCTTGAAGGAATTTCTCGGACTTTGAGTGCTAGGTATTATAAAGATGGTTCAGAAATCCTTATTCCCCAAAAAGACAAAAATCCTCGTCGTCTAACTCCAAGGGAGTGTGCAAGATTAATGGGTTTTCCGGAAACATTTAAGATTGTTACAAGTGATACAAGAGCTTACAAGCAGTTTGGTAATTCCGTTGCAGTGCCAGTTGTTCAAGCGATCGCTAAAGAAATGATGCTATCATTGCAAAACCAAAAAATATTAAGTTATCCTATGCGATCGCCCTTACAGCTAAAGCTATTTGAAAATCAAGCTTTTTATCATGAAAAGATAGGTACTTTAGGTTGATTTAATGACACAATTAATGCTTAGTAAAGATGAAAGTGATTTCTTAAAAGAATTATCCAATATCTACTACATGGAGCCAATTAAGCGCAGAGTAGATAACTGGGTTGAGACAGCAGAAAATCCTCAGACTGGCTGGCTTGAGGTATTAAATCATTTGCATACAATTTTAAGAGATGCCCAGAATGATGTTGAACAACTTTTAGATAATAGACTCTTAGCTGGTGAAATCAGAGACAAATCTCAAGCCCGTAAAAGTGTTGTAGGCAATGCTTTTTCTAATATAATCATCTATGTTTTTATTCAAAACAAACTATCCGGCAATATTTTGGAAGGAATTTATATCACAGCGAGGAAATCTACAATTAAAGGCTTTGAAAGAATTGCTACTATCAATGTTGGAGAAGAGACTCAAAAACCTGATATGGATTTGATAATTTATTCTCTCAAAGAAAATTCAGACTTAAATAACTGTATTATTCTTTCTCTAAAAACTTCCTTGAGAGAGCGAGCTAGTCAAACTTATAAGTGGAAACTCCTGATGGAAATTGCAATGTCAGATTGTGAAGTTCGGGATAAATATGAAATTTCCTATGATCCACCTACAGTTCCTTTGATTTGTTTTGTCACAGTTAATTTTTATAACGAAATAAATAATCCCCAACATAGAGGCATGTTTAAATTCTTCGATCGATCCTTTATTGGTAAACCTATTGATTCTCAAGTAACTGATTTTATCTATCCCCTCTCAAACTTGATTGACTTTGTTAATGAAAGACTCTTTTTATAAAACAATTCAAGAGGGAATAGGATCGAATTTTAGGAATAAACTTTAGGAGTCTGTAGTTCCTGTAGTTTTAATAAAGTTACTTCCCAAACTAGACGGGGTTGGACATAGCCAATTAGGTGCTTTTTAGCTTTTTCTAGGTAGTCAAGATAGGCATGATTGTTTAATTGGGGATGGGAGTGAGAATTATTTAATTGCTTACTTAATTGATCATCTAGGCAATGATGAAGCCAGTAGTGATGTTGTAAGTATTCTAATAACCAGAGTTGTTGCTCTAATTCTAGGGATTTATCGAGGTCACGGGCGAGGGAGAGATTTTGTAAGGGTTTTATGGGGAGTTTATTAATTTTCTCAAGGATTTCTGAAGGAATATCTTGTAACTGTTGCCAAGCAGCGATCGCTCCCCCCGGACTGCCCTGTCCTAGGGAAAGAATTACCGGATTCTTGAGAATCTCTGAGTAATTTTTGGCTTCGAGAATTGTTTTGAGTTGTTGATCATTGAGGCGGCGACAGGGGATTTTTTGACAACGGGAGACGAGGGTAGAAAGAAGGGAATTTTCTGATCTAGCAATTAAAATAATCGTGGCTTTTCCCGGCTCTTCCAAGGTTTTCAGCAAAGCATTGGCAGCAGTTTCGGGCATGGTTTCCGCCTGTTCGAGGACGACAATTTTTCTGGAAGCCATGAGGGGTGACCGACTCAGAAACTCAGTAATTTCTCGCACCTGTTCCAACCGAATCATGGGGGAACTTTTGCCCTTGTGACCACTAGCTAATGCCTGATCAATGGTAATCCGATCGCCCTGATGCAGATAGGTTGGCTGCACCCACAGCACATCGGGATGATTTCCGGCGGCTAGACGCTGATGGAGATTTGAGCTTTGACTAGGATTCAGCCCAGGACTAAATAACAACTCAATAAAATAACGAGCTACTAAACTCCTGCCCACTCCTGCCGCTCCTGCCAATAGATACGCTGGGGCGAGACGGTTTTGATTTACCGCCTGTTGGAGAAGCTCGATCGCCTGATCTTGTCCGATAATGCCGTGGCTATTCATTCTGAACATTCATCTGAATATTAGAGTTCATGGTCAACCCTCCTTGCGTCATGGTTGCATAAAATTCAGCCACTAAGAAAAAAGCTGCCAAATTCTCTTACTTTAGACGATCCCTAAAGCTCGATCGAAGTGTTACGATTGCGAAAGAGAATAAAATGAGAAAATAAGGAAGAAATACTCAATGACAGAGTTAAACAAGTCAATACCCTTCTATGGTAGGGATATTCGGCTAACTATGGGGCTACTAGCACCCCAAGCAGGCGGTTGTGTGTTGATTCAGTCTGGAGATACGGCTGTTTTGGTGACTGCAACCCGTGCGGCAGCTAGAGAAGGTATCGATTTTTTGCCCCTGTTAGTAGATTACGAAGAAAGATTGTATGCGGCGGGACGGATTCCCGGTGGTTTCCTACGCCGAGAAGGCAGACCTCCAGAAAAGGTGACGCTAACTAGTCGGTTGATCGATCGACCCCTGCGTCCCCTATTTCCTAGTTGGCTCCGGGATGATATCCAAGTAGTTGCCACGACCCTTTCCCTTGATGAAAATGTGCCGCCGGATGTGTTGGCAGTAACGGGAGCCTCGATCGCCGTTCTCCAAGCCCAAATCCCCTTCCAAGGCCCCATGGCAGCGGTGCGGGTGGGGTTAGTCGGTGATGATTTTATTATCAATCCTACCTATCGGCAAATTGAGATCGGCGATCTAGATCTAGTTGTGGCTGGTTCCCCCGATGGCGTGATCATGGTGGAGGCTGGAGCTAATCAGTTATCGGAGCAGGATATTATTGAGGCGATCGACTTTGGTTACGAAGCGGTACAGGATCTAATTGCCAAACAGCAGGAAGTTCTCGCTGAATTAGGGATTACCATCGTCCAAGCAGAACCCCCAGAAGTTGATTCCCGTGTGGAAGATTTCATTACTGACAAAACCAAAGTTGCCATCAAAGAAGTCCTCGCCAAGGGGCTAAAAGACAAGAATGAACGGGATGCAGCCCTAGATGCCATTAAAGCTGAGGCAAGTGAGGCGATCGCTGCCCTGTCCGAAGATGACCCCATCCGAGTGATCACCAGTGAACAAAGCAAAATTGTCGGCTCCGTATTTAAGGATATTACCAAAAAGCTGATGCGGCGGCAGATTATCGAAGATGGAGTCCGGGTTGATGGGCGGAAGCTCGATGAAGTCCGTCCAGTTTCCTGCCAAGTAGGAATTCTGCCCCGCCGAGTCCATGGCACGGGTTTATTTAATCGGGGTTTAACTCAGGTAATGTCCACTGTTACCCTCGGTAGCCCCGGCGATGCCCAAGAAATGGATGATCTCCATCCTGACGAGCAGAAACGCTACATGCACCACTACAATTTTCCCCCTTACTCTGTGGGTGAAACTAAACCCATGCGATCGCCCGGTCGTCGAGAAATTGGCCATGGAGCCTTGGCAGAGCGCGCGATCGTTCCTGTCTTGCCATCTAAAGCACAATTCCCCTACGTCCTCCGAGTTGTTTCCGAAATCCTCTCCTCCAACGGCTCTACCTCCATGGGTTCTGTCTGTGGTTCCACCCTTGCCCTCATGGATGCGGGAGTTCCCATTACCAAGCCTGTGAGTGGAGCAGCTATGGGTTTAATCAAAGACGGGGATGAAGTCCGCATTCTCACAGATATTCAAGGTATTGAAGATTTTCTGGGAGACATGGACTTTAAGGTAGCAGGGACAGATACCGGGATCACCGCCCTGCAAATGGACATGAAAATCTCTGGTCTACCCATGCAGGTAATTGAAGATGCCATCAATCAGGCAAAACCCGCTAGAATTCATATTCTCGAAAAAATGCTAGCCGTGATTCCTGAACCCCGGAAGGAGCTATCTGCCTTTGCGCCTCGATTAATGACGGTGAAAATTGATCCAGACCTGATTGGCTTAGTCATTGGACCCGGAGGCAAAACCATTAAGGGCATCACTGAGCAGACCGGAGCGAAGATTGATATCGATGATGACGGCACGGTGACGGTTTCTTCCGCTAATAGTGAAAGTGCGAAGAAAGCAATTACCATCATCCAAGGCATGACCCGCAAACTCAACGAGGGCGATGTCTACGTGGGCAAAGTTACCCGGATTATCCAAATTGGCGCCTTTGTGGAAATTCTCCCCGGCAAGGAGGGTATGATCCATATTTCCCAGTTGGCTGATTATCGAGTGGGTAAGGTCGAGGATGAAGTCGCCGTGGGTGATGAAGTAGTGGTGAAAGTCCGGGAACTAGATTCCAAGGGCAGAATCAACCTCACCCGCCTCGGTATCCATCCCGATCAAGCAGCGGCAGCTCGTCTAGCCCAAGAAAAGCAGCCCTAGCAGTTTAGTTAATTTAAAAGGCTCCTCTAGAAAACTCTCTCTAAATAGATCCCCCCTATCCAAATATCAAAAAAAGGGGGATCTGTGGGGATGATGTTTGAAAATTAGGGCGTAAATTAGGGTGCAAATTAGGGCGCAAAGCCTTGCACCCCTACAGGTTCTCTTTATTCCTCCTTTACCTCCCTTTACCTCCCTTTACCTCCTCCCCCCTCATGCCCCTCAAAGCCGTCCTCTTTGACTTCAATGGCGTAATTATTAACGATGAAGCTATCCATCAGGAATTGTTGGCTGAGTTGTTAATTAGTGAAAACTTGCGCCCGGTTCCCGGTGAGTATCGATCAATTTGCTTGGGGAAGAGCGATCGAGTTTGTTTGCAGGAACTTTTGGAGCGGCGGGGTAGAATTCCTAATCAGGTTTATCTTAATCAGTTGATGCAGCTAAAAACCCATAGTTACCAAAAACGGTTAGCTGCTATGGAAAAACTGCCGATCTATGCAGGGTTGGAGGATTTGATCTACAAGCTCCGCCTGGAAAAGTTTCCCCTAGGGATTGTTTCGGGAGCGATGCGGGTAGAAATAGACTTGGTTTTGGAGCGATCAAACTTAGCTCAATATTTCTCGATAATTGTGGCTGGGGATGAAATCAAAACTAGTAAGCCCAACCCCGAAGGTTATCTCTTGGGAGCAGCCAAGTTAGCCGAGATGTTTCCCGAATTGGCACTCCAGCCGGAAGAATGTCTGGCGATCGAGGACACGACCTTAGGAATGCAAGCCGCAAAACGGGCAGGAATGCAAGTTGTGGGGGTGGCGAATACCTATCCCTATCATTTTGTCCAACGTCATTGTAATTGGGCTGTGGACTATCTTTGGGATTTGGAGCTAGAAAGGGTACAGGAAGTCTATGCCAAATCCTCGTCAGCAGTGATAAAATAGTTCTTATAGTCACTAGGGGAATTAGCTCAGTTGGTAGAGTGCTGCGATCGCACCGCAGAGGTCAGGGATTCGAGCTCCCTATTCTCCATAAATCACACAGGCAAGGATTACAAACTTCTACAAAACTGGATCCTCTTCATTGCCAAAATCACAAAAAACTTCGATCCCAGTTGCCAGAATATACATCAACACTGGAGCTACCAAAATCGAGGGAATTAGCCCACTATCAGCTAGGTAGGCAGCTACGGAGCCATAGGTTCCCAGCCGGAGATCAGCTTGCATAGATTCTTGACAGACTACGCCCCGACACTGGCGCGCGATCGCCTCTAACCAATTGCTATTATTTTGATCTGGCTGTAAACCATAACGAATTGCTAACACCATCGCTGCATCTTCGAGATCACCCTCGCAGTCTTCCACCACATCTAGGGCAATCAAGGCTTCTGGATATTCTGCCATGGTCGATCGAAACTGGGCGATCGAGGTCATACTAACTTGGGTCATAAATTACACTTGGTTAGAATTTGGTTAGAATTTTTGTTTGAAACTAGATTAGAGCAGACCTTAGATTAATTTCTAAATTAATTTCTAGCTTATTCTATGGGGCAGTCTTTGATTTCTCCTAGGCAATTGAGAGGCCAGAACCGAAAGGCAGCTTTACCGATGATTCGATCGCGGGGGACAAAACCCCAAAAACGACTGTCATAACTACTGTTACGGTTATCTCCCATGACCATATACTCATCGGGGGGAATTTTTACTGGGGGAGAATTCAAAGTTGGCGGTTCCAGAATATAATCTTCAACTAGGGGCTGTCCATTGACAATCACCTTGCCATCTTTCACTTCTACAGTATCTCCGGGAGTGCCAATCACTCTTTTAATAAAAGCATCACGGAAGTTTTGCTGAATTAGGCTATCGGTGGGGTTAAAGACCACAATATCTCCCCGTTCTGGCGCTCGTAATAAAAAGCTTATTTTTTCGACCATCAAGCGATCGTTAATTTTGAGAGTAGGCAGCATTGAACCTGAAGGAATATAGCGGGCTTCAGCGACAAAGGTACGGATGCCAAAGGCGATCGCCACTGCAATTACTAAGATTTCTACTGCCTCTAGGACGTAGCCTTTAACACTCTGGGGTTCTTTTGACGAAGATTCTCGATTTTTCACGCTGGTTATTATTTATATTGGGACTACGCAGTAAAAGTAGTAATTCTTAGCATTCTAGTATGTCTTCTCAAAATTGTTTGGGAATTCAGTAGAGATTCAGCTAAATTAGGCAGAGATTTAGGGAGGACTTCCGAATCTTCGGGGCGGAAATCATGGAATCTGTAGGGATAAAGCGATATCCTACCACAAAGATACAAATACCCGCAGCGATCGCCACAGCTAGAACCCACACTTCTGCCTCCTCTCAGAGTCGCTCGGAAATAATCTTGAGTTTTTTAACTCTTGAGACTAAGGTTTCAGAAGATTCCTAATTGCCAAAAGATTCCTAATTGCCAAAAGATTCCTGATTGTTAGAGATAGTCATTAGTTATAATATCCAGTACGAACTTACTGTATTTAGTACGAAGAGGAAAATTTGAGCATGGATACCCCTAATTATTTATTAATAAATCAGGCAGAGATTTTATTACCCAATGGTGAATTGCTGCTAGGAGATGTGTTGTGTGGTAATGGCGAAATTCTCCAGATAGCTCCTCAAATTACAACCATGCCAGAGAATACCCAAATATTAGACGCAAAAGGTTTAACATTGTTGCCCGGTGTGATTGACCCCCAAGTGCATTTCCGGGAACCGGGGCTGGAATATAAAGAAGATTTGTTTACGGCTAGTTGTGCCTGTGCTAGAGGCGGTGTCACCTCATTTTTGGAAATGCCCAACACCCGCCCCCTGACCACAACCCAAGCTGCCCTTGATGATAAATTGCAACGGGCTGCCCAGAAATCTTTGGTTAACTATGGTTTTTTTATTGGGGCAACTCCAGACGTGCTACCGGATTTACTCACGGCTAACCCAGTATGTGGCATTAAAGTATTTATGGGTTCCATGCATGGGAATCTGTTGATGGATGATCCAGAGGTTCTCGATCGAGTGTTTGCCCAAGGAAAGAGACTCATTGCTGTCCACGCGGAAAATCAAGCCCGGATTAACCAACGCCGCCAAGAATTTGCTGGCATCACCGACCCCGCCATTCATTCCCAAATCCAAGATAGCCAAGCTGCCCTCGAAGCTACCCAACTTGCCCTGAAGCTTTCCAAAAAATATCAACGCCGCTTACATATCCTTCATCTTTCCACTGGAGAAGAAGCAGAACTCCTGCGTCAAGAGAAGCCAGCTTGGGTGACAGCAGAGGTGACTCCCCAACATTTAGTTTTGAACACGGATGCCTACGAGACGATCGGCACCTTTGCCCAGATGAATCCGCCTTTGCGATCGGCCAAGGACAACGAGATTCTCTGGAACGCTCTCCGGGATGGGGTCATTGATTTTATCGCCACCGACCACGCCCCCCACACCCTCGAAGAAAAAGCCAAGGGCTACCCCAATACCCCTTCAGGAATGCCGGGAGTAGAAACCAGTCTAGCGGTGATGCTGACCCAAGCCAAGGCAGGTAAATGCACGGTGGCTCAAGTCTCCCACTGGATGTCTACGGCGGTGGCTCGTGGTTTTGGAATTCCCAATAAAGGAAAAATTGAAGTCGGCTATGATGCGGATTTGGTGCTAGTAGATTTAGTTAATTACCATCCAGTTCTCAGGGAAGAATTGCAAACCAAGTGTGGCTGGAGTCCTTTTGAGGGTTGGGATTTAACCGGATGGGCACAGGTGACGATCGTGGGCGGGCAGATTGCGTTCGATCGAGGCAAGCTCAACACCAATGTCCGGGGGCAAGCCCTAAGTTTTGGCGTAAACTAAGCGCAGTGACCATCGGAATTTTCTTTATGAAAAAACTGGGCGATCGACACGATTAAGTTGATTTCCCTACCGAGTTTTATAAAAAGTTTCAAGGCTTTGAATATCTCCCACAAAGCGCCAGTGCCAAGGTTCGTAACTAATTCCTTGGGAATTGTTCTGGGGAAAAGATAACTCAAAACTAAATCTGGGGGCATTGGTTTTCAGCCATCGGAAAGCCTCAGTGTTTTCAAAATCAACACTAAGATTTGTCGCGGGGACTTTGCCATCTCCCACATCTACCGCATAGCCCGTGTGGTGTTCACTATAGCCCGGAGGCGCGCTGACTTCGGCTCGTTTCGTGGCAACTTGCCCCCGTTCTGCCTTGATATCAAAAAATAGGTACTGCTGGTCATCGATCGAGCGAAACCCAGACAAAGGAACCAAAACCACACCCTCTGCCGCCGCCGCCCTGACCATCGCATCAAAATTAACAGCCGCAGCCTGTCGGAGCTTAATTTCTGGATTGCCTTCTAGGGGTTGCAATTCACTGCTGGGAGCTTCGGTGTAGGGATAGTGACCGAGGAGAGTATCGGGGCTGGTGGTCGGATTTGCTGTCGGGGTATTTTCTAGGGGTGAAGTGGGAGAATTTAAGGAATTTGCAGAACTAGGAAAAGTGGTAGCCGGATCAATCCCATTACTTTGGGCAGCAGAATTGGGCAGCGGCGATTGCATATTAGCGATAATGATAGTTGCGATCATTGCCAGTCCCCCAAAACCCAAGCCTGCACAGGAAATCAGGACTAGTTTCCACCAACTCTGGGGAGCCACAGTGGGCGTATCACGGATGGCTACAGGAATATCTCCGGCGATCGAAGTAGAAGTTTTAGGAGATTTTTGAGAAGAGTTATGGGAAGATTTCACCCCTTTGCCTACTTTGTCTACCATGCAACACCATTGCGTCAATTTAGTTTGGACGATCGATCTGGCCGATCAATTTGGACGATCGAAGATTTCTCAATTTTTCTGTTCGTCTTTATTTTTTATAAGGCTTTAGCCCTGAGAATACCAAAGATGCCTGAGAATATCAAAGATAGTAGAACGCTAAAAATTTTACCCTACTTCCCATATTCCATGTTAACCTGATGCGCCAGAAAAAAGATTTCCATAAATTAATCAAATCAATCAATTTTTACCAGGCAAAAACTAGATATTCAGGAGTTGGGTGAGGACACCGGGGACGGGGACGATCATCATGGCAAGAAATCCTAAAGCTACTAACCCTAAGATATCTCGCCGATTATCTAGTTCAGAGACATCATTGAGGGCGGGTTGATCGCTAGCGGGCATGAAAAAGAGTAGGATAGCCCAGATCAGGAGTTCTGGTTGAATCAGCGCTAGGACGAGGATCAAGAGGCGGGTTACTTGCCCGATCGTCACGGCGGTTTTCTGCCCAAACATCGCATGAACTATATGCCCACCATCTAGCTGTCCTAGGGGAATCAGATTAAAAGTTGTGAAGATCAGACCCACATAGGCAGCGATCGCCACTGGATGTAGATTAATCACTGTATTTACCCCAAACTCATCTCCTAAGCTCAACTTTGCCAACAGGGTCAACAACAGAGAGAACCGGGGATTCAGGGATTCAAAATTAATTAGATTAGATACATCACTGAGGGGAACTACTCTAGAATTTCCCAACCCCCACAGGAGCAGAGGTAACGTCACCATCAACCCTGCCAAGGAGCTAACCATGCCAATATCAAATAGAGCCTTACGGTGGGGAGGGGGCGATCGACGTTGGATAAAAGCTCCGAGGGTTCCCAAGAAAAATGGGATCGGGATGAAATAAGGCAGAGTGGTAGGAATCTGGTAGTGGCGGGTAGTGAAATAACTCCCTAATTCATGGACGCTCAGAATGGCAAGCAAAGGCAGGGCGTAGGGCAAGCCTTGGAGCAGGAGGGCGGGATTATTCTGGATTTCCCTAGTAGATAAGCCCACAAATTCGGCACCGATCGCCGTGGTGGTAAACAAAGTACAGACAAATAGAGCTAGGGCAAGGAGCAGACGGCTGAGGGGTTCTGAAGATTTGTGAGAGTTCGGATCTTGATCTGTATTCGAGTTTGCACCATCAGCAGCTTCTTGGGAACTTCGAGAATATTGGGGATTGGGAGCGAGGGTAAAAATTGTTGAACCTTGGGCTGCTTCTTGGAAAATAATATAAAAGCGATCGCCGAAGAGATTTTTAATATTTTGGTTTACCGTCTGATAGGCTCGATCGGGATTTGTCCGCAATTTTCCCCGACACACCATCGCCTGGGGGAAATATTCCACACTCTGGAGATAATAAATTCCCCAAGGAAAGCATTCCCGGAGTTTAACTTCCTCTTCCTTTGTGATCGGGCGTAGGGGTGGAGTTAGCGGAGTCTCTAGTTCAGTTTTTGTTGCTAATTGGTCTACTTGCCCGACCTGAGTAGATTTATCCTTCCGTCCCCCTTCCACGAGGAGCCAATAACACACCGGAGAAAAAATAAATAGCCCTAAAACTAGGGGCGTAGGCATGGTTCTCGCCTCCCCATAGACCAAAGTCCACAGGGTTAGAGAAATTGCTGGAGTCATCAAAACTAGCCACAACATCCAAGTAGGAGTAGTCGTGATCTTCGTGACCCCACGGCTAATGATGTAATAGGTAGTTAGACCAAGCAGTATAAAGAGAAACAAGGTTTCCATGATGTGAAGGAGGGTATGAACGGGGATGTGAACGGGCAATGAAGAGTTGGCAGGAATAGCTAGAAATTTGGAGATATTTTGGTAGAATCTCTAGGGTAATGTCCTTAAAAGTTAGTCTCTAACTCTAAAGAGGATCTTAGCATAGGAAACAATTTCGTTTCATTGAGACCTTATAACTGAATTTTTAACCGATCCTTTTAGAAACCCCCATAATGCAAATTCGCCGCCGTCCTCCCAGTGCTAACATTTCTGCCAGTATGTTTAACTATCAGGTTCCCCTGCCAGATTCTCAGCCCCTCAATATCTTGGAGGAAATTGTTTGGTACAAGGAAGGGGAGGTTACTAGATGGCGAGAACGGCTGCCTCTGGCTACCCTCCAGAAACAAATAGCCCAGATTCCTCCCCCGTTGGATTTTTTGGCGGCTCTCCGGGATGGGGCAACAAAACCAGCGTTGATTGCAGAGGTGAAAAAAGCCTCGCCGAGTAAAGGGGTGATTCGGGAAGATTTTGATCCGGTGGCGATCGCCCAAGGTTACGTTGCGGGGGGAGCTAGTTGCTTGTCAGTATTGACGGATAGTAAATTTTTTCAAGGTAGTTTTGAAAATCTCCAAAGGATTCGATCGACCGTCGATATTCCCCTCCTGTGCAAGGAATTTATTATTTATCCCTACCAGATCTACTACGCTCGCTACCACGGGGCTGATGCGGTCTTGCTAATTACGGCGATTCTTTCTGACCAAGACCTACGCTACTTTACCAAGATCATTAAATCTCTGGGTATGACAGCCTTAATTGAAGTTCATACAGCAGAGGAACTCGATCGGGTTTTGGCTCTCTCAGAAGTTAGTTTAATTGGGATTAATAACCGGAATCTAGAAGATTTTTCTGTAGATTTGCAAACTACCAAAAGCTTACTAGCTACAAAATTAGCAACTATCCAAGAACGGGACATTCTCGTGGTCAGTGAATCAGGTATTCATGGGGGTATAGACCTAGAATTTGTGCTACAATCCGGGGTTAATGCGGTGTTAATTGGGGAATCCCTTGTCAAACAAGCAGATGTCCGGGCTGCGATCGCCACTTTGTTTGCTGGTTATTTTTGCGAGTCCCTATAGAGAATAGCTATAAAAATAACTATTGAGAATAACTATTGAGGCTAATTATTAGAGGCTAATTATGTCCCCCCTGCCCCTGCCTTCCCACGTGCATTACGAATTACTTCTCCAACTCCTTGAGCAACAAACTGCCTTCGCAGCCAGCCAACAACCCCAACTCCGAGATCAAGTCAATCAGTTAATCTACAGTCTCCGCAAAGCTCTCACCCAGCAAAAACAAATAGAAAAAACCTGCGATCAGTTCCGAGTTCCTGTGGAGTATCGTTGGTCAATTAATCTATTAGAGCAAGATTCAGAACCCAATAGAACTTCAACTAGGGAGCCAATTCTAGGCTTCACTCAAGAGACTAATCTGGAAGCTAATCTGGAGGCTAATCTGGAGGTCGATCAAGATTCAGAAAAATCGGAGTTGGGCGGGGTTCACTAACACTTTTACTGGAGTCCCAATTTCTAGGGCTACTTCTTTACCCGTCCTTGCCTGTAGAGTCTTACCTGTCTTGGTTTTGAGAAGATAAATATACTCCCTGCCCAAAAATTGACGGTCTTTGATCATAACTTCTCCCATGCCTGCCTCACTCCTAATTGGTTGTAGCTGGAGATCTTCCTGTCGGAGCATGACTTCTAGGGAATCACTACCATAATCCAAGAGATCGGGGGGAATTTCAAAATCACCAATTTCTGTCTGGACAACATTGCCAACGATCTGGGCGGGGAGAAAATTCCCTTGGGTGACAAAATCCGCCACAAACCGAGAATTGGGACGGCTATAAACTTCTTGGGGCGTACCTATTTGTTCTAGCTTGCCAGCTTGCATGACGACAATGCGATCGCACAGGGACAGAGCCTCTTCTTGATCGTGGGTGACAAAAATTGCCGCTATGCCAGTTTCCTTGAGGATCGATCGAATCTCCTGACGCAGACGCAGCCGGACTTGGACATCAAGATTACTCAAGGGTTCATCCAACAAAATCAGATCGGGACGGGGGGCTAAAGCTCTGGCAAGGGCAACCCGTTGTTGCTGTCCTCCAGATAGTTCGTGGGGATAGCGATGTTCTAAACCTGTTAAACCGACTAGCTCGATCGACTCTCCTACCCGCAGTTGCCGATCCCTCGCTGATAATTTCCCTAAGCCAAAGCCAATATTTTTTGCTACGGTCAAATGAGGAAACAGGGCATAATCTTGGAATACCATCCCTAAATTTCGCTGCTCTGGGGGTAAGCTATAGCCCGGTCTGGCAATTTCCCGTTGATGCAAAAGGATGCTCCCACCTTGGAGGGCTTCAAACCCCGCAATCAATCGCAGTAAGGTAGTTTTGCCGCAACCAGAGGAACCAAGCAAACCCAGAATATCTCCTTGCGCTAGACTGAAGGTAATTTCTTTGACTGCTGGAATGATACTCCCAGCAAATTGTTTAGTTACTCGTTCTAGTTGCAGAATAGAATCTACCATGAAATATTACCGACAATTAGGGTTTACGTTTGGGGTCGAGGGAATTGCACAATTGAATATTAGTATCAATAAATTTTGCACAGCTTTTAAATAATACCCTAGTTACTATCAATAATAATTATCAATTAACTAAGAACTAATTCCCACAAATTAATCTCCATAACTAAGTGAAATGCCATGAAAGTAGGTTTAGAAATTCTCTGGAGCGATGCCCATCTGGACGGAAAACAAGTAAATCACCAACGTCAACTATGTTTGGGAATCTCCGCGATCGAAGACCAGATTAGTTCAGGATCAAGCCCCCTCAATCTGTGTTTAGTTCTTGATCACAGTGGCTCCATGGCCGGAACTCCCCTCGAAACTGTCAAACAGGCAGCCCTGAGCTTAGTTGAGCAACTCCGCCCCCTCGATCGTATTTCTGTAGTTGCCTTTGACCACAAAGCAAAAGTAATTGTCCCCAACCAGTTAGCCACAGACCCGGCGAGCATTAGCAGAAAAATCCAGAGCCTCCGGTCAGAGGGTGGCACCTCGATCGATGAGGGCTTGAAGTTAGGCATGGCAGAAATAGCTAAGGGCAAACAATCCACTGTCTCTCAGA
>JAIMKT010000074.1:20471-20580 GCA_020692245.1 Microcoleus sp. GA_180221_E-2-1-MAG-45_12 | reverse complement strand
CTTTGATCAAGGCTCTTCAAGATCAGGATGAAAATGTGCGTCAGAGTGTAGCAGAGGCTTTAGGCAAGATTGACTCGGACAAGGCTGTAGATGCCTTAATAAAAACTCT
>JAIMKT010000074.1:6708-20360 GCA_020692245.1 Microcoleus sp. GA_180221_E-2-1-MAG-45_12 | reverse complement strand
TGTACGGAGGAATGCAGCGGAAGCTTTAGGCAAAATTGGCTTGGATAAAGCTACAGATGCTTTGATTCTAGCTCTTCAAGATAGAGATTCGGATGTACGGAGGAATGCAGCAGACGCTTTAGGCAAGATTGGCTCGGATAAAGCTACAGATGCTTTGATTCTGGTTCTTCAAGATAAGGAATCGGGTTTATATTGGAGAGCAGCAGAGGCATTAGGAAAGATTGGCAGCGATAAGTTGATTTCTCAGCTTTGGCAGATTTGCCGATCAGATATTATGGACTACGCATTAGATGCCATCTCAAAAATCCAAGAGCGCTACAAACTCTACAACTACGAAATTTCTCAAACTCCCCTCCCCGAACCACCCGACTCCAACCCATCTCTAACTATTAACGGCGGCATATTCAACGATCTAGTTCTTGGCAGCAAGCAAATCGATGTCAAAGGGAATTATATTGAAAGAAAAAACCAACCATAACCCCTCCAAATCCATGACCAACAACCCCCAGCCCAACATCTCCATCTCTGGCGGAACCTTTCAAGATTTCTTTACTGGCGATAAAACCACTACAGTTCATGGTGACTACATCGAAAAACAACACAACTACGGTCAAACCCCCGAAGCCGCCGACCTCGCCAAAGAAATCGATGAACTCCTCACCAGCCTAGAACCCACCATCCCTAACCTCGCCAGCCCCACCGGACAAGAAACCCTCAAACAAGCTGCCCTGCAAACCCTAGACCAAAAAATAACCCTAAAAACCCGCCTCCTCAAAGCCCTCAGTGCTGGGGGACTCAAAGCGATCGAAGAACTCTGCAACCACCCCGCCGCCAAAATCTTCGTTGCCTCCTTCCAAGCCGCCTTCCCCGAAAAGAAATAACCTATAGATACAAAATTTAAGGATAGAACCATGGAAACGCAAATAATCATAGATGAAAAGTTGATGCAAGATGCTTTAGAGGCTACGGGCTTAAAAAACCAAAAGGAAGCCGTGGAGCTTGGGCTGAGGACATTGATTCGGTTACATCAACAAGAAGCAATCAAAGGGCTAAAGGGTAAACTCCCTTGGGATGGTAATCTTGATGAACTGATGGATTTGCCTAGCAGGTCTAGATTTTCTAGCTTAGGAGCGGGGCTATCTTAAACTCCTGAAATTCTACTTGAAACCCGCCTCGTTGTGGAGATGCACACATCAGTCCTACTTGTACTTTTTCTTCTTCGGTTAAATAAGCCATTCTGAGGAGATTGTAGCTCTCACCGTCCCGTGAATATTGCACCTCTACTGCCCCTTTTTTCCGCTGCAAGCGTAGCCAGAACGCAACAGGATTTTCCGGGATCGTCACAACAGACCAATCAGAATAATCTCGTGTTACCACTACACTGGCATACTGCCCTCCATCCACAAACTCAATACCGCACTTTAACCAAATTTTTTCATCCAGCCGGATCATTAAACCTGCTTGATCGTAAAGGGTTTCGTAAGCTCCTACTATTTTTACCGTAGCCTGAAAATTGCCAGAAACTTCTTGATACCAAAAATGACCTGTATCCCGAATAAATCCATAATGGGTTTTGCGCCAAAAATCGGTATTTTCTCCAGAAACTACTGTAATCGAATCATCTTGTTGTTTCCAAGTCGGCGGCTCATTGTACCATTGCATAGGTTTGATATTTGTCGAAATGTTTAGACTCATCATAAAATATCTAGAAATTTATAACTAGTCCAGCTAACTACAAAAATTGCTGTTACCTTAAAATAAGAGTAATGTAAAGAAAAGTTAAGCACATGGCGCAACGAGTAGTCGTAGTTGGGGCAGGGATTGGGGGGTTGACGGCAGGGGCTTTGTTGGCTCGGCGGGGCTTTGAAGTACTGATGGTAGATCAGGCGATCGTTCCCGGTGGTTGTGCCTCTACCTTCCAACGGCGGGGCTTTACCTTCGATGTGGGAGCGACCCAAGTCGCCGGATTAGAACCGGGGGGCATCCATCACCGCATCTTTCAAGAACTAGAAGTAGACCAACCCGCCGCTACTCCCTGCGATCCTGCCTGTGCCGTATTTCTGCCCAGAGAATCCCAACCCATCAATGTCTGGCGAGATTTGGACAAATGGCAACAAGAACAGCGATCGCAATTTCCCGGCAGCGAAACTTTTTGGCAATTAATTCATACCCTTTTCCAAGCCAGTTGGCAATTCCAATCCCGTGATCCTGTCCTGCCCCCCCGCAATCTCTGGGATTTGGGGCAACTAATCCAAGCCCTCCGCCCCGATACCCTAGTCACCGTGCCTTTTACCCTGATGACCGTGGGGGATGCCCTACGCCTGTGTGGGTGCGATCGAGACCAACGCCTCCGGACTTTTTTGGATTTACAACTAAAACTCTATTCCCAAGTCAACGCCGAAGAAACTGCCCTCCTTTATGCTGCCACTGCTTTGAGCGTTTCCCAGTCACCCCAAGGCTTATTTCACCTCTTGGGCAGTATGCAGGTCTTGAGCGATCGCCTCGTCACAGGGCTAGAAAAATACGGTGGTAAATTGCTCATGCGCCACACCATCATCAAGATCGAAACTAAAAATGGTCAGGCTACGGGGGTCTGGTTACAAAATCAAAAAAATGGGGAAACTTGGCGAGAAGCTGCCGATCATGTGGTGGCAAACGTCACCGTCCAGAATCTTGTCCAGCTTTTAGATCAGCCACCCTCTGGTTATCAACAACGAGTTACCAACCTGCCCCCCGCCTCTGGAGCCTTCGTAGTCTATCTTGGTGTCGAGCAAGCCGCCATCCCCCCCGGTTGTCCGCCCCATTTACAATTTCTCTACGATGATCAGGGCGTAATTGGGGAAAATAATTCTCTGTTTGTCTCCGTCAGTCATCCCGGTGATGGTCGAGCGCCCGCAGGAAAAGCGACAATTATTGCTTCTTCTTTTGTAGATCCAACCCAGTGGTGGCAAGGTGATCAGGCGAGTTATCAAGCTCTGAAGGCAAAATATACCCAAGAGGCGATCGATCACCTCGCTACCTATTTTCATCTCAATCCTGACACTATTATTTATACGGAAGCAGCTACTCCCCGGACTTTTGCTAAATACACAGGGCGCGATCGAGGTATAGTCGGCGGTATTGGGCAGCGCATCCCCACCTTTGGCCCCTTTGGTTTTGCTAATCGCACCCCCATCAATAATCTTTGGCTTGTGGGCGACTCCACCCACCCCGGAGAAGGCACAGCCGGAGTTAGTTATTCTGCCCTTACCGTCGTTCGCCAAATTAGTGAACATTAATTTAGTTAGTGCGATCGAGGATGAAGATTACTTGGGCTAATTCATTTTTGAGAACAGATTCCTGCCCAGTGTCTCCTAGGCTAACTGCTAGAGCGATCGCCCGTTCTAGATAATTTCTTGCCTCCAGTCGATCGCCCACCGTATTATAAAAACGACCGTAGGTAATCAGAGCATTGAGTTCCTGTGGTTCATTTTGAGTTTGCTGGGCGAGGAGCATTCTTTCATCGAGGGATTTTAGGGCTAATTCTGGTTGATTCATCGCCAGATAGGTAGTGTGCATTCCGGCGAGAATACGGAACTCGTTGGCAACATCCCGGATAATACGACTGGTGCGTAGGGCATCAAAGTAGTTAACCATGGCTTGACGGTATTGATTCAAGAGGCGGTAAGATTCGGCTAAACCAAGGAGAGTATTAACTTCCCCGATGGGGTCTTGGGGACTGCGGCGAAATCTCAGGGCAGCTTCGTAGCGCTTAATTGCTTCATCAAAATTCCCCATACTAAAAGCCAATAAACCCAGATTGCTCAAAGATAATCCCTCTCCGGCGGCACTATTAACCCGGCGAGAAACCGTCAAGGCTTCATTAAACAAGGATTCAGCAGCCCCATAACTTCTGCGTTTGACTAGGATAGCTCCGAGATTATTCAGCCCATAGATCTGCCCGGTGATGTCTTGGTTATCTCTGGCGATCGCCAACCGTTGCCGGAGAGTTGCTTCTGCTTCCCGGAGTTGTCCCAAGTTGCCGTAGGTAATCCCCAATAGTTCCAAAGTCCGCCCGATCGCCTGCTCATCTCGTACCATTTGATAAAGTTCCAGCGCTTCTAACCAGAAGGGAATGGCTTTTTCCAAACTTCCCCGCCGTTCTTCCGCCTCCCCCAATCTCAGGAGAGTATCTGCATCATTCCGCAAATCTCGCACGGGACGGTTCAAAGGGCGCTGAATAAAATCTTCATCGATCGACAATTGGGCGATTAATTGGTTTGCTTGCCCCGAAAATTGATGATTTCCCAAGGGTTCTGGGATCCCAGCACTGATCTGTCCCCAAGCTGGAATTGGCAGGGATACCAACGGGATTAGGGTTAATAATAACCAAGGTTGTCTCATAACTTTTTTACCCAGAAGCCCTTTATCAGCAATCAAAAATTTGTTATCTACTAATAGTATTAGAGTATCTCTAAAAAGTTTCTAGTGACTGAAGAAAAATTAGTGGGGATAATCTGCATAGTTTGCTTAGTTTCTAGGGGTTTGAAATTGTTAATATTCCTGAAATCTAGCCCCCAATAGGGAGTTGCCAAAAATAAGAATAGAGTTACATAGCTGCCCCAGAACAAAATTAATAGAAATTGCCAATCTCTGCGGGAAACCAAAACTGCTGCCGTTAACATTGTCAGGGCGAGGGCTGCCATGGTTAAAAATAGCAAGTTGCCGCCGATTCTAAATACACCCACGTAGGCTGTGCCGCCGATCGCTACCACCGTGAGGAGAGCCAAAATACTAGTCCAAAAACGAGGATAGGCTTGGTTTTGGGGTAACTGAATGCCATCACTAAAATAGGAGGCGATCGCTAGGGCAGCCACTGGATAGATGGGTAGCAAAGACCAAGAGGTACTAGGAATCAGCAATCCCGCCCCTAGGTAAATTCCTAACCAGACGAGGACTAATTTTGCCCAACTCCAATTGTGTCGCCGCCATGCAAAAAATAATCCCGCCGGGAGAAAAACTAGCCATGGTAGCCCATACCGCCAAATTTCTAACAGATAAACCCAACTGCCCCGGCTTCTCTGGCTTTGTCCCAGATTTCTTCCTAGGGTGACAAAAAACTGGTCTAGGGCTTGGGTAAAACTGAGGGATTGGAGATGATAATGCCATTGCGCTCCGTACCAGCCTAGCATCGGCGCACAACCGAGGAAAATTCCACCCCAGAAATATCCACAACTCAGCAACCGGGGAGTATCCCAAGCCAGAAAAACTAGGGTAATTCCTAGCCAAACAACTCCGCCCAAACCTTTTAGTAAACATAACGTTCCCAAGGACAAACCCGCCCCTAGGCAATAGCGTAGATCCCGCCTCGATCGAGCCACACACCACATCAGAGCCACAATCAAAAATAACACCGCCCCATCCAAGGTCGCCAAACGACTATAGGACAGCACAGGTAACAGGGTGAGATAAATAAAACTAGCAAAGATAGCTTTTCTAGGAATCGTAAAAATTTCTCGCCCCAGACTATAAACGAGGGGAACTGATAGGGCGGCGAGGAGAGTGCTGGGGAGCCGGGTCATTAGGGGCGTGTTTCCACCCAAATGGTAAGCAAGGGCAGTAATCAATTCCATCAGGGGAAAGTGCTGCAACTCGAATCTACCGGGAGCCTGCCAATCTAGGGAACTAGCGGAGCCTTGCCAAATCTCCTTAGCAGTCTGGGCAATTTTACCCTCGTAGCTGGCTTGGATGGGCAGATGACCAAGGTTGAAGGTAAATAAAATAACTGCGGCGCCGAGGAGAAGATAAAACCAAAACCAATGCTGATGGTGAGTTTCCTGTTTCTCGTTCCGGTTCGATCGACCCCATGCGGAAATTTGACTATCCATAGTAAAAAAAGATGTGGAGTTAAAAAAGATTTGGCAAATACCTTACTTAATTCCGGATTTATTCAAAAATAAACAGCTCCTTTGCTCTCTACAACGGCAGGTTAAGCAATGCTAAAATAAAACACCAACTTTCAAGGGTGTGATTCTACATCTTGATTTTACATCCCCTGATTTTATGTCTAGAGAAAATCCCCAACCCTTTGCAAAAATCTACAAAAATTTGTGTTTAGACACTATCTAGACCCCAACACCCACTTCAATACTTGCTCTCGACTCACCTAAGGGAATAATAGACTAGACAAAGGAAATATATAATGGGGCTACTGGCTTGGAGAGCGATCAAAAAAATAAAACCCTCCTCAAAGGTAGCACCTGTTTAGGAAAATTTGCTATTAACTCAAACAATCAATTAATCTAAGTATTTGTTGGTATCTAGATCAAAATTCACCCAAAATTTATTTTCCAAGATTTACAAGATTTATATTTCCCAAGATTTAATAAATCCAAATCAGCAATCAGAATTTAGCACCTATGGAAACATCCCTAGAGTTTACTCTCCAAATAGTCATAGCCGTATTTTCTGGGATTATTGCTCAGGTTTTTGCTGAATACCTGAAAGTGCCGAGCATTGTGTTTCTGCTATTGCTGGGAATTGTCCTAGGGGCTGATGGTCTGAACTTGCTCCATCCCCAAGAGTTGGGCGTAGGACTGGAAGTTTTGGTATCCATGGCGGTGGCGGTGATTTTGTTTGAGGGGGGCTTGAGTCTGGATTTGCGAAATCTGGGGTTAGTTTCGGGGAGTTTGCGAAACCTGGTAACTTTGGGGAGTTTGATTACCTTTGTAGGGGGAAGTATTGTTGCCCATTATTTGGCAGAGTTTCCTTGGTCGATCGCTGTTCTCTACGCTTCCTTGGTGGTGGTGACAGGCCCAACGGTGGTGAGTCCCTTGTTAAAACAGGTGCAGGTCGATCGACCCGTAGCGACTTTGTTAGAAGGGGAAGGGGTGCTGGCGGATCCGGTGGGAGCAATTTTGGCTTTCGTGGTGCTGAATACGATTCTGGATGGCAATATTTTTGGGGGCGGTCATGCGGAGGCGATCGCCACATTTAGTAACCTGATCTGGAGTCTGATCCTCGGTGGCAGCATTGGTTGGGGCGGCGGGTTAGTGTTGGAACAGGTTTTGAAGCGAGCCTTATTCCTTTCCCAAGAACTAAAAAATCTCCTAGTTTTAGCTACGGTCTGGGGTTTATTTACCCTATCGCAGATTCTCAAAAGTGAGTCGGGGTTGATGGCGATGGTGATTCTTGGCTTGGTATTGGGGGCGGCAGATCTACCGGGGGAACGCTTACTGCGGAAGTTTAAGGGACAGCTAACTATCCTTGGGGTGTCAGTCTTATTTATTCTCTTGGCAGCAGATTTGTCGATCGCTAGTCTCTTTGCCTTGGGCTGGGGCAGTCTGGGAACGGTACTGGTGCTGATGTTTGTAGTCAGACCCATTAGCATCTTTCTATGTACATGGCAGAGTAACTTTAACTGGCGACAGAAATTATTTCTCTGTTGGGTGGCTCCTAGGGGCATTGTCAGTGCGTCCGTGGCTTCCCTGTTTGCGATTATTCTCACAGAGCGGGGCATTACCGGGGGCGAATCTCTCAAAGCTCTGGTCTTTCTCACCATTATGCTCACCGTATTTCTCCAAGGTTTAACAGCAGGTTGGGTTGCCAAGTTCTTGCAAATTACTCCCCAAAATGAAACCGGAGCGGTGATTATTGGTTGTCATCCCCTGAGTATGTTGATTGCTCGATTGTTTCAGGAGCGGGGTGAGTCGGTAATTTTGATTGATACAGATACGGAGGCTTGTCAACGGGCGATCGCTGCCGATTTATCCGTGATTCAGAGTAGCGGCTTAGACATCAAAGCCCTAGAAGAAGCGGGATTAGATTCCATGGGAACCTTTGTCGCCATGACCAACAACAGCGAAGTCAACCTAGTACTGGCTCAACACGCGGCTACTGAATTTAAGCCCCCCAGAGTTCTGGCGGTGTTCTCCCATGAATCGATCGATGAAGCTCCTAGTGAAACTGGTTCTGTTCTCCCAGCGTTTACCAACCAAATGGCAATTAAAACTTGGAATCAATACCTGCAAGAAGGCAATATCAAGCTAGGCACAACGACCTTAGATGCAGAAAAATTTCCCCAACAGCAGGCTCATTTACAAAATCTCATTAATGCAGAAACCTTAATCCCTTTGATTATTGCTAGGGCGGGTAGGGTGCAAATTCAAGCAGGAACAGTAGAATGGCAACCGGGAGATGAAATTCTCTATCTCCTCCACGATGCCCGTCCCCAACTCCTTAAGCGTCTCTCAGGAGCGAACTCGGCTTCCCCACTGGTACTAGAAAAACTATCCGAGGTAGAAAATATTCCCTATGCTGCGGTTTTGGCTGTCAACGGTGCGAAGGAAAACGATTTGGCGTTGCTGAATGAGAATATGACCCCTTAACGACTTCTAAGGAATTCTTTTTTGGTGTGCAGAGCTTTTGGCTACTTAGGATGATTTATGGTCGATCGAGAATTGTTGAGCAGCCTAAGATTTTGGGGATACTGAGGACTCAGCAGTTTCTGGGGTGAGGCGGAGTTTTAGCTGTTGGTATAACTGATCGGGAATTGTCGCCTTGAGCGATCGACCCAAACGATTTTTTTTCTGTGCCATAGCTAAACAACTAGCATTGGGACAAAGATAGGTCGATCGACCCATACCCTGATCCAATTGAACTTGATGATCTGGGTACAGACGGACAACTCGCCAAAACTCCTCCTTGGGGGCAACTCGGCGACAACTCAGGCAGCGACGCTGGTTAATCACCATTTAGGCTTAATCCTCATCTTCAAATTCTTCATCATCTTCAAATTCTTCATCATCTTCAAATTCTTCATCATCTTCAATCTCATCATCTTCAAATTCTTCCGCAACGGTTAAATCTTCGGGACTATCAACCTCACTTTGGCTGTCCTCAGTAACCTCCTCTAGCTCGGCAGCAATTGGAGTCGCAGTTTCCTCATCTTCGTATTCATCATCATCCTCATCGATGGGATAGGCAGCTTCTAGGGCAGCGATGCGTTCCCGTTCTTGGGCAATCTGCGCCGAGATTTTTTCCTGTTCTGCGTCTCGATCGTACTTGCTCGTATCTTTGATGTCGATTTTCCAACCAGTCAACCGGGCTGCTAACCGGACATTCTGCCCCTCTTTGCCGATCGCCAAACTTAGTTGATTATCCGATACCAACACATGGGCTTGTCTGCCTTCAGGATTCACCAAGATCACCTCATCGACCCGGGCCGGGCTGAGGGCATTGGCAACGTAGGTAGCAGGATCCGGCGACCAGCGAATCACATCGATTTTTTCGCCCCGTAGTTCATTTACCACCACCTGAATTCTCGATCCCCTTGCCCCAATGCACGCCCCCACTGGGTCTACATCTCGTTCGGTCGTATCTACCGCAATTTTGGTTCTGGCTCCCACATACCGAGAAGGCGGGTTTGCTTCCCTCGCCACGGCGATAATCCGTACAATATCTTCTTGAATTTCTGGAACTTCATTTTCAAATAAATACACCACCAAGCCAGAAGCAGTCCGGGAGACAATCAACTGGGGACCACGGTGGGGGCCATCGCAGACTTTTTTGAGAAATACTTTGAAGGTGCTGCCGACTCGGTAGGTATCGTTGGGCAGTTGTTCTTTTTGGGGCAGGTCTGCCTCTACTTCGGGCTTATCAAAACTGCTACGGACAGCCATGATGATGGATTTGCGATCGAACCGCAGCACCCGTGCTTGGACGACTTCTTCCTCTAGTTCCTGAAACTCTTCTTGGATTAACTGCCGTTGTTGATCCCGCAATTCCTGAGCGAGAACCTGCTTAGTTTGAATCGCTGCCATCCGCCCAAATTCGTTCTGATCTGGGGTAATGTCAATTACTACTTCTCCACCCAACTGGGCTTCGGGGTCAACTTCCTGCACATCTGCAAGGGAAATCTGGTGGTCATCATCGGTAACTTCGTCCACGATCGTCTTCGTTGCCAACACCCGGAAGCATTCTTCTTCTAGGTCTAGGTCTACTTCAAAATTATCAAAATGATCTTCTTCAAAATGAGCCAGATTTTGCGCCCGGCGATAGCGTTCATAGCCTTTGAGGAGAGCTTTTCGTAGGGCTTGACGGACGGCAGTTTCAGGTAAGTTATGGCTTTTGCTGATCTCTTCGATCATCTTCTGAAGCCCATCGAGTTTAACTATTGACATATAAGTATTTTAGGTATTTTTATAGTTACGGAAGATTTAGGTAGAAGCCACGGGGAAAAAGTCTAAGTTTCTTGGTCTAGTTGCACCTTGGCGATCAGGTCACGGGGAATTTTGGTCGCCTTGCCCTTTTGATTGAGATGAACTGCGGCTTCATCACGCTTAATTAGGTTCCCTTGCCAGGCGATTTGTCCTTGGTACGGCTCGGTAGTATGCACTGTCACCGGAAAACCCTTGAAGGAAATAAATTCTCGATCGCTCGCTAGCTGGCGAGAAATGCCGGGGCTGGAAACCTCAAGAATATAGGCTTCTGGCAACAGTTCTACTCGATCGAGCGCCTCCTCCAAAGCCCGACTCATCAGTTCACAATCCTTGAGGCTGGTATCAGTTTGAGAATTGCGGATATCAACCCGGAGGACTGGCGGGCGTTTATTGGTTTGAAATACTGCCCCCACGGCTTCTAGTCCCAGTTCTTGGGCGATCGGGGCAGCTAATTCAAGGATTTGGGGAACTAAGGGATGGCTCATGGCAAGAACTCCAACAAAAAAAGCGGGTAGAACCCACTTCCCAAAAAATGAAATGATCTCTGTTGCTCTATCTAGCAGATGGGAACTTTTATCTTTTCAGCAAATTTAAGAAAGATACTGCCCGCAAATCGGCTCAATAAACTTACTCAAATTTCAGTAACCTGTAGATAAAAATCTTTTAGATATTAAACTCAGATTAGCATAAAAACTTATCCATTATCCTCTGCCGTTTTGTAGGCTGCAACTTCGATCGTAATCTTAGAGGATAGTCTAGAGAACACAAAAAAATGAATTTAGCTAACTGGATTACCGTCTCTCGCTTGTTTGTATTGCCCTTTTTGGTTTATGGCTTGAGCTATCCTCCCCCTGGGCAGGAAATTACACTCCGTTGGGTTTGTCTGGCTTTGTTTCTGGTGGCAGCAGCAACGGATTGGCTAGATGGCTATGTGGCTCGGAAGCTAGACCAGGTGACAGATTTGGGGAAGTTTCTGGATCCGCTGGTGGATAAATTATTAATTTTGGCTCCCCTACTGGTGTTGATTCAGATGGGGAAGGTTCCAGCGTGGGCGGTGTTTTTGATTCTTGCCCGGGAGTTGACGATCGCCGGCTGGCGGGTACAGCAAACTACTATTAGTGGGGCAAATATTTGGGGCAAGCTGAAAACCATTGTGCAAATTGTGGCGATCGCTCTATTAATTGCTCCTTTTCCAGAGAGTTGGCAAAATCCGATCCTTGGCATTTTTGGGATTTCGGTAATCCTAACTTGGGTATCTGGGGGAATTTATCTGTGGGAAGGGTTAAAAAGTAAAAAGTAGAAAGTTGAAAGTAAAAAGTTAAAAAATAGTTGCCCTTGATCACCGATCCTTGCTTACCAGCGATAGTAGCGGTAGGGATCATCGCCGTAGTTGAAATCTTCCCAGTAATCCAAGTGATAGAAACCAGCTTGGGGAGGTTTGCCAAGGAATTTTTCCTGTAGGTTTGCCCAAGATTTTTCCCAGAAATTGGGGGGATGTTGCCAGATTAGATCATCACTGCGGAAAGTTGCCCCTAGGTTAGCAAGGACTTGGACGATCGCCCTCGTTTGTCGCCATCGAGTTAGTCGCAGATAGGTAGGTAAAGTTTCTGGAAGAGCTTCTGGATCAAATAAACCTTCAGGATTGAGGGTAGTAGCGATCGCCACCCCTAGCCCTTGATTTTTGCCTTCTTCCTTTTGATCTTTACTTTTACCTTTTTCCTTTTGACTTTGACCTTGATCAAACTGCACCTTCGCAAACAACCCATTCCCCCCAATCTCTCCCCCTTCGGTAATCACCCAAGCCCCAAAATCTGTCCGGGCATGGAGATCAGATATCCCTAAACCACGGGTTGCTGCCCAAGAAGGCACTTGCAAAGAACCGGGGAAATTTTCTTGCCATTTTGCCTTGATCCCCAGCTTGCCAACATAGTTAAGAGAATTAGGGTTATTGCGATCGGGAGTGTGGGGCGGTAGGAAGAATAGTTTTCCACCAGTTTTTAGGTAGTTTTGTAAATCTCGATCGGCCAGATTTGCCGTAGCACTAAGGATGTGTAATCTCGCCTCTGGGACTAGTTGTTCTGCTCTCTGGTAGCTCAATCCCAAATTATCTAAAAGTACCGTGTCTCCCTCGTTGCCAATAAATACCGTCTCTTGAGATTGTAGATCAGGTTGAAAATTAGGTTTGGAATTGGGTTGAGAATCTAGGTTAGCAGCATAGTTAATCACCTGCCGAGCAAGTTGAGCCGTTGCTGGGTCTTGGAGATAATGGTCTTCAAGGTCGAGGGTTGTGAATATTAATTTGCCCCGTCCATAATCTAGTTCCATCAAAGGCGTATAAGCCAGATCAAATTCTGATTGCAGGATCGATCGCCAGCCGCCGTAATGGGGTTTCTCCAGAGGCACACTGCTGACAGCTCCCCCATTGCCCCAGTGCCAACCATACCAAGGGGAATTATGGGGACTAAGTTTCGGCGGATTTTGAATTGTGTCTGGATACGCTTCCGTGAGGGTGCTGGCTCCCCGCCAATCTCGCAAATCTATTTCATCTAAACCTTGGGTGACAGGATGGCTAGGATCTACAGGAAAAACCCGGCGACTCAGGTGGGGAGAAACCCGTAAGCCCTGATGCTTGTACCATTCCGGCTGCTGAATAAACACGATCGCCCGTCCGCCTTTTTCCACATAACTACGCAAACTTGATGGCAAGGCTCGATCGACCCTTAAGGTTTCCCGACCAATAATTAGCAACTCTTTTGTTGAGTCTAGAGAATTAAGAGAATCTAGAGAGTTAAGAGAATTTATTTCATAGCCCAACTTTTGAAGCATGGGGGTAGTTTTATTCCCTCGATCGAAGACTTGCAGATTGATCGATTGTCTCAATTCCTGTCCAGAAGCTTGCTTTGATAGATTGCCTAATTGAGCTATGGATTCCTGAAGAGATTGCGCCCCAAACTGCTCAGGGGTTTGCTCAGGAGATTGTCCAAGGAACTGCCGAGGATTATCAAGCCCCGGAAATACTCGGAGGGGAAAACGGTCTGTATGGCTCATCGTCCCGATCTGGGCTTGGAGTTGAATTTCACCAGATTGTTTAGTGAGAACAGGTGGTAACTGAGTTTTGAGAGGAAAAAATAAAGTCTGGGCAGGAGCGATGGATCCCTGTGATTGCCCATTGCCAATTACCAAATCATTAACTATTACTTGCCACCGAAAATTAAAATCCTGCTGCTCCCGCAAGTCATTAATCAACACCACCTGCTTCTCCAACCTTTCCCCAGCCCAAAAACTATGATCCTTGCTGGTAAAATTTGGACTCGCCCCCCCAATCCAAGCCAACGTTGCCCCATTATTCGCCTCGATCGCCCGTCCACTGGGTTGAATCTCATAACTAGGTGACTGCCAAGGCTCCCGAAACCGCCGATTCAGCAGAGGCATAAACACCCCCCGCCGTCCTGA
>JAIMKT010000074.1:0-6699 GCA_020692245.1 Microcoleus sp. GA_180221_E-2-1-MAG-45_12 | reverse complement strand
TATCCCTCGAATATCCTGCCCTCCATGCTGCTGCTCATCTTGCTGTAATTGTTGTAATTCCTGTAACTCCTCCTGCTGCGCCTCCCGATACCTCTGAGTAGTCCAACCATCCCCCCGTATCCCCGAATCTCCCTCTGTAACTTCATCCCCCCTATTCCCTTCTACCTCCTTTTCTTTCTCCTCTATCTCCCCATACCTCCCTCTACCTCCCTCTACCTCCTTCCCCACGGCAGTCACCTCCCACCCATGCCCATCATTCCAAGGCAACATTCCCCCAGTGATCCCGTAGGTGCGCCAACTCCGCCATGTGTTGGTATTGAAGAGGGTAAGTAATTTCTGAAAAGCTGGGGAAAAATCTAGATCGGCGTTCCCTTGCCAGTTTTTATATTCTCGGTTTTTGATGAATTGGGACTTAATGCGATCGCGGTAATTTTTTGTTTCTAATTGATACGCCTCATTGCCTAGGTAAATGGCTGAAAACTCTGTCATCAAAGGTTCACTATGGATTGCATCCAGAAACCCATTCCGGCTCCGCATCATTGTTAAATGCAAGGGCGTACCAAACTCCACCACCATATAGGGCTGATCCCCGGTTTGGCTCCACTGGCTCAACCAGTCTTCCCGCTCTTGGAGAGGTAAAAGATTGAGGTAGGAATTCAGGGCGTAGACATCCCCCACGGCGGCTCCTTGATGGACTAGCACCGGACGGGTGGGGTCATGATTTTTAATAATACTCACGGCGGATTCCCCAATTTGGGCGGCTTCCTGCCAAGTTTGCCCCCGCCAGTTTTTCGGCACTTCTCCGGCTACCTGCTTTTTGCCAATTCTTAAAGGGTTTTGATCATCCCCATGGCCGAAATAGTTAGGACTAGTTCCCCACAGGAGAATGGAGGGATGGTTGCGATCGCCCCGCAGTTCCCTAGCCATGCGTTGTTCCCAGAGGTTTTTTTGGCTGTCCCAGACTGAACGATCGGTGTAGTTGGTCATATCCAAGGCAGGAAAGATCAGGGGGAAACCTTGGCGATCGGCTATGCTCGCTACCAAATTTTGAAAATGCCATCGACCCCGGAGATCATGGTTCCATGGCCAAATCTGGGCAATATTAAAACCCGTTTTAGCATAGCTAGTTAACAATTTCTCTAATACTTCTGGCACGCCCATCGCCCAGCCCCGCCACTGATCCTCATGGAGTACCGGACGTAACCGCAATTCCCGACCATTCAGATAAAATTTCCGCCCTTCAATCCAAAACTCCCGAAACCCAAAGGACTGATCATACTCATCCCGAATTCCTGCCCCTCGGATCATTAATTTCAGAGTATATAAATTACTTTTACCTACATCCCAAAGTCGGGGATTTAACCATTCCCAACTTACAGATATTTTGTGTAGAAAAGGTTGTAAAGATTGCGAAGAATGGGAAGATTTTAGAGAATTAGTAGAATTAACAATGTTGGCATTAATCGATATATTTTGAGTAAATTCTTTTTCTAAATTACCAGCTTCATCTAATATTTTGGCAATTATTTGGAGATTATCTTTTGGCAGGTTATCAGTTAATTCTATATCTAACTTAATTTTCTTTTGTCTTGTAGAAGTTTGAATAAAAACATCATTAATATGAGCCTGATTTGGCATACTCAAAAGCCGAACATCCCCCACTAAGCCCTTGGCATCTAACTTAGCACTAGCTTTAACTACTTGATTCGGTCCAAAAATTACCTGTTGATCTTCCTCTGTAGGTACTGCCGCCACTAAAATTTTTAAGTCGATACTTTGACCGGGAGTAACTACTGGAGAAATATCGATCGCACCCCCCGCCCAAGTCACTGCCCCACACGGCTGATCATTAACATAAACCACCGCATCGGTACTAATTCTCGTTAAATCCAACAGGATCGATCGACCCTGCCACTCTGGGGGAATTGTCACCTGGCGCTGATACCAAGCTAAACCTAGGTTTTCTCCTTGATAATCTTCCCAAACTTTGCCCTGACCTAATTTCTCAACTCCCGCCGTATAGTAATAAGTCTGTTTCTGCCAATCTCCCGGAACCAGAATTTCTCCCCAATCTGCCGTGGCTAGGGGTGGGGTTTTCTGGGTTCCCAACTCTGGTAAAAACTGCCAGACTCCATTTAGGTAAATTTCTCCCCGTTGGCTATTGCTCACCAGAGTCCCTGCTGGAAAATTGGTATCTACAAGGGGGCAGAGGTTGATCTCTGCTGATTGCAGGGGTGTAACCTTGGGTAGGAGCCTCGGAGCTAGTCTAGAAGCTGATAGGATTAGGACGATCGACAACAAACCCAAAACTACAAAGTTGAGAAATTTCTTCGGCATCTCGATCGAGCGTTTGGTGAATCAATATTTTTTGGGGGGACGCACGCCTGAGTTGCAATTCTTTCTTAATTTACTTTCTTAATCTATCCTATTCAAGGAAAATTCCCAAAATCCGCTAGTCGATCGCTTGTTTAGGAAATTCTTGACTTTTAACCTAGTTTAAGGATACGTGTTTTTATATTAGATTTTCAGGCTAATTACTACCTCTTTTCTAATTTATTATAGAGTGATAAATTGTTGATAGAGAATAAAAACAAAGCTAGGTTAAAGGAATGAGTCTAAATATTCCAGTTGAACAGCGATTACTAGAAAAGATTCGGCAACTTCCATCGGAAAAAGTTATAGAAGTAGAAAATTTTATTGACTTTCTCTATCAACGTCAGACCGACTCTGACCATGATCTATCCTTCATAGCTACTAAGCTATCAGAAGCCAGTTTTTCAAAAATATGGGACAACCCAGAAGATGCAGAGTATGACAACTTATAGTTTTGGAGATGTGCTACTAGTTCCCTTCCCTTTCACTGATCAAACTACGACTAAACAACGCCCAACAATTGTTATTAGCTCGGATATCTATAATCAGGAAAAGCTAGACCTACTCTTAATTGCCATTACTAGCCAAGTGAAAACCCCTTTGAAATTTGGTGAAATACTTATAACTGAGTGGTCAAGAGCAGGGTTGTTAAAGCCTTCAGTAATCAAGCCAGTCATTACAACTCTAGAAAAAAATCTTGTAATAAAAAAACTTGGCAAGTTAGAAACTTTAGATATTCAAGCATTGAAAAACTCTTTACAGCAAGTTATCGAAATCAATGAATAATTTTATTTTATGTAGTTTAGTCCTGCTGGCTGCCTATCTACTTGGTTCCTTTCCTACGGGATATATAGCTGGCAAACTCCTCCAAGGCATTGATATCCGAGAACAAGGCTCTGGTTCCACTGGGGCGACTAATGTATTGCGGACTCTGGGGAAAGTTCCTGCGGTGGTGGTTTTGTTAATTGATGCCCTCAAAGGGGCTGGGGCGATCGCACTGGTCTCAGCTCTCTACCAAACTCCTGTACCATTGATTCCCTCGGCTGCTGAGTCTTGGATGGTGGCAGCGGTGGCGCTCATGGCGATTATTGGGCATAGCAAATCTGTGTGGCTCAACTTTGAAGGAGGAAAGTCGGTGGCGACGAGCTTGGGGGTGTTGCTTTCTATGTCTCTGCCCGTGGGTCTAGGGACGTTGGGGGTGTTTCTGGCGGTAGTTGCCGTGACCCGGATTGTCTCCCTGAGTTCTCTGGCGGGAGCGATCGCCGTCGGTTTTCTCATGATTGCGACCCAGCAGCCCCTTGCCTACCAAGTTTTTGCCGTAGCGGCGGGCGGGTACGTTTTCTGGAGACACCGAGCAAATATCCAGAGGCTCTTAGCAGGCTCTGAACCCCAGATTGGTCAAAAATTGAATTAACAAAAATTGAATTAAATAGTTAGTTAGAAGGAGTGAATTAGAGGGAAAATTTGCTCCAGATTTGGGAAAGTCAGGCTTTGGGAAAAGCGGAGAAAAATTTTGATGAGGTATTAAGAATGGAATGTTGCTCTGGTGCTTTCCAGAAATTAAAGTTACTCTTTTGTATTCTTACTTACCCCAAGGTGTAATCAAACTACTACCCACCTTAGCCAAATACTGCTATTATGGCAATTTACGCTAACCCAGCTTAGTTTTAATGTAGATTTAGCATTATTTCGCCTAGTTTCACCTAATTTGTATTCCAAGGAGAAGTATTCTTTGCCACGCCATTACTTATTTACCTCAGAATCAGTTACCGAAGGTCATCCAGACAAGATTTGTGACCAAATTTCCGACACCATCCTCGATGCACTCCTTGCGGAAGACTCCACTAGTCGAGTAGCGGCTGAGGTCGTGGTCAACACAGGCTTAGTCCTGATTACTGGAGAAATCACCTCCCAAGCCCATGTCAACTACGTTAATCTCGTCCGGCGCAAGCTGACAGAAATTGGTTATACCAATGCTGATAACGGTTTCTCAGCGGGTAGCTGCGCGGTACTAGTTGCCCTCGATGAACAGTCTCCAGATATTTCCCAAGGGGTGACTACTGCCCAGGAAACTAGAGAAACTTCTAGTGAAGACCAGTTGGATGCGATCGGCGCCGGAGACCAAGGGATTATGTTTGGGTTTGCTTGCAATGAAACCCCAGAGTTTATGCCCCTACCCATTAGCTTGGCTCACCGAGTTTCCCGCCGTTTAGCTGCCGTCCGCAAAACTGGACAACTGCCCTACCTCTATCCCGATGGTAAAACTCAGGTAACAATCGCCTACGAAGACAACAAACCTGTTGCCATTGACACCATTCTCATTTCTACTCAACACGCCGCAGCGATCGGCGAGATTACTGATGAAGCGGCAGTACAGGCAAAAATCAAGTCTGATCTATGGGATGCGGTGGTGCTACCTGTGTTTACAGATATTGAACTCAAGCCGACGGAAGCTACTCGGTTCTTGGTGAATCCCACGGGCAAATTTGTGATCGGTGGGCCCCAAGGAGATGCAGGGCTGACGGGGAGAAAAATTATTGTTGATACCTATGGTGGTTATTCTCGCCACGGTGGTGGAGCTTTCTCTGGGAAGGATCCCACTAAGGTCGATCGCTCTGCTGCCTACGCTGCCCGTTATGTTGCCAAAAATATTGTCGCGGCGGGGTTAGCCGAAAAGTGTGAAGTCCAACTTAGTTATGCGATCGGGGTAGCCAGACCTGTGAGTATTTTGGTGGAAACTTTTGGCACAGGGAAGATCGATGACGATCGCCTCTTGGAACTCGTGAAGGCTCACTTTGAACTCCGCCCCGCCGGGATCATTGAAACCTTTAATCTGCGTAAACTGCCCGGACTCCGCAATGGCAGATTTTACCAAGATGTGGCAGCCTATGGTCACTTTGGCAGACCAGACCTAGACCTACCTTGGGAACAAACTGACAAAGTAGCAGAAATGCAAGCCGCAGTCCAGGGTTTACTCTCTAGTGCAAGAAGCTAAGAGCTTTTTAACTGCCGATTCAGGTCATTTTTAAGTTCATTAATTTATTTAAGCCAGTGGTAGCAACTGCTGGTTTTTTGTTGTGGATTAATCTGCAATTCTTCTGCAAGCTTTTTTTGGGAACGCCGTAAAATATTTACACTGTAATTCATAGACGAGATCGATCGATTTAGCCGGGAAATACCAACACAATAATATCTTTTCAAATCTATAATTTCAGTTAAAATATCAACAAAACCTCTACATAACGAAAAATGACGATCGCCAATTATCAACTTTCCCTAGATTTTGAGCAGGTTTTAGCTTTAGTTAAACAGTTGCCCTACTCAGAAAAATTGCAATTAAGCCAAGAATTAGAAAAGGAAGTATTAAATAGTAGATTAACAGCCCTATTAGATTCAGGCAAAACTGATGAGCTTTCTTTAGAAACTATTACGGAGGAAGTGGAAGCAGTTAGAAGTGAAATTTATGCCAGAAAAACAACTTTTTAAAGCTATTTTATTGATGGACTGTAACTGTGTCTCGGTTCATTTCAATTAGAGAATATTGTAAAAATAATTCAGTCAACTGTGCTAAATTTCTGAGCAAAAGTGCTTCTAGTTCTTTATTACTGATGTTGCCTGTTGTTATCAACAATAGCTTATAAGGTTCTTGACGGATATAAAATGAATCCCAGAAATCTGTATCTTTGGTAATCACAATTCTTTGTTCACGTAGGGAGATAGCATTAATTTCTGAATCTGGTGTGGCATTTTGTAAGAATAATTCTTTTGTATGGATGGTGTCATATCCAAGGGATTTTAGAAGATGGGAGAGGCGAACAGGTAACTGAGCATCAACAAGAAATTTCATAGAAGAACTTTATGAATACTTTTTACCTGAGTTAGTTTGGTTGCATAGGCTAAGGCGGCGAGAATATCTTCTTTCTCTAGGTCTTCGTAGTCTTCAAGGATTTCTTCGGTGGTCATGCCGGAACTGAGAAGTTCTAGGATAAGCTCCACAGGATAACGTAATCCCCGAATACAGGGCTTGCCATGACAGATATTCCAATCAATAGTGATGCGTTGTAACAACATATTAGATTCATGAGAAACTGGTGGACTATTTACACTGTAACCCATAGATGAGATCGCCTGTGCTAGGGTAATTAGTTCATCCTGAGTAGGAGTAAGACTTCAAGATTCATCATCTTGTACTTCATCAAAAATAGCACCTCTAGAAATTAAGTCACATTTCATTTTTTCAGAAATTCCTTCATTAGATCCAAACACAGTAGATTTATAGCAAGCGCCATTCTAGTTAAGACGCTAAAGCTAGAACAGATTCTATTG
>JAIMKT010000073.1 GCA_020692245.1 Microcoleus sp. GA_180221_E-2-1-MAG-45_12 | reverse complement strand
ACATTAGGAATCCCCGTTTCGCAATCTCTGGTAATCACCAAACCCAAGGTAATAATCTTCCCGGCATCTCCCGGATAGGGACGTAACAAGGGCAGAGTATTTAGGTCTAAATTATTTTCATCAATGACTACCTGTTGACAGGCGGGTAAAAAATTCCGCCCCGGTTTGGCTTTGAGGACATCAAACAATACCTTGCCAAAATCCACTGCTTGGGAAATTTTCTTGGGGGGTTTGGGCTGTTGCAGTATCCCCAATTTTTTGCCGAGGGTTTCCAGTTCCTCTGGGTTTTGCATATTCATCGCCCAGCAAGTCCGCTCCAGCGTCCCCATCAGGTTAATCGCCAAGGGGAATTTTGATCCCTTCACATTCTCAAAAATCAGTCCGGGGCCACCCTGCTGGAGCATCCGGTTGGAGATTTCGGTGATTTCCATATCTGGATCAACGGGGGCTGTGATCCGGCGGAGTTGTCCTTGGGATTCAAGAATTTTAATAAAGCCACGGAGGTCTCTTGCCATAATTTCTAAGGTTTCCTAAATCCTGTTACCCTACTCAAAATTAACCTTTGTGTAGATAAGTTGAATAGTTTTTAATGATGCGAATAGTCTTATTAATCTTAATGTAGTCTCGATCGAGTTTATTTGGGATCAAGGTCTTCAGGAAAGTTAGAATCTAAAAGTTGCTCAAGGGTGTAAGGACACTGACTAGGAAAGTTCTTGGGGTCAAGGGGAGTTTCCTTGCCAACTAGTAGTAAACCCAGTTGATAAGCCTTAGAAATAGCTTCTGCTTGATGAGGTTTTAAGCTAGGATTTTGGGCAAGTAAATCAAGAATTTGCAGTCTTTGTTCTTGGATGGTGTATCGCCAACTTTTACTCCGGTGATCGGGCTGATAATGCCATTTGAGAAGATGACCAATCAAAATGCCCAGACGATTTTTAAGTTCCTGCTGCTGTTGCTTTCCCAAGGATTCCAGTTCCTCTACTAAATTTGTGATGTCCAGATTATGCCATTTACCACTTTGCAAAAGCTGTGCTTGTTCTTTTGTCCAACCATAAAAATCAGTTTCGTACAAATTCAGCATAATTACATAATTAATCTTGAAATATTAAATGCCAACTTAAATATTCATCTGAGGCGGGTCTGGACAGTCCACAGATTAGTTTGTATTGTAGAGAGCTAGGCTATATTCTGCAAATATTATAACTTTTATGAGTTCTGCCCTTCTACTCCTCAGACAAAAACTTCAAGCATCCTTACCTTTGACCCTAGGGGCGGAAATTTTCCTGCCGGAACCCCTGCTAGTCCCTGCGAGTAATCCAAAATTTGGGGATTATCAATCGAATTTACCCCTTGCCCTTGCCAAAACCTTGGGGAAACCACCCCGGATCGTTGCAGAGGAAATAGTTAAGAACTTAGATTTAGCAGATATCTGTGATGTGTCGATCGCTGGCGCCGGATTTATTAATTTCACGCTAAAACCCAACTATCTAGAGCAGGAATTACAAAAAATCTATGGGGACGATCGTCTAGGCGTGGCTCCAGTCCAGAAACCTCAAAAGATTGTGGTAGATTTTTCCAGCCCCAACATTGCCAAGGAAATGCACGTGGGACATTTGCGATCGACCATTATTGGGGATAGTATTGCCCGAATTTTGGAATTTCAAGGACACGAGGTGCTACGGCTCAACCATGTGGGGGATTGGGGAACCCAGTTTGGGATGTTAATTGCCTACCTCCAAGAAGCCTACCCCGAAGCTCTCGTTACCCAAGATGCTTTGGATTTAGGAGATTTGGTGGCTCTTTATCGCCAAGCGAAACAAAGATTTGATGCGGATCCAGAGTTTCAAGAAAAATCCCGCCAAGAGGTAGTCAACTTACAATCGGGAGTCGAAGCAACTCGCCGGGCTTGGCAGCTCCTTTGTCAACAGTCTCGCCGGGAGTTTCAAGTGATCTACGATCTTCTAGAAGTGGAGCTGATAGAGCGGGGGGAATCTTTTTACAATCCCTTTCTGGGGGCGGTGGTGGAGGATTTAACCCAGTTGGGACTGTTGGAAGAAAACGAAGGAGCCAAGTGTGTTTTCCTTGAAGGATTTACCAATAAATCTGGGGATAAATTACCCTTAATTATTCAGAAAACCGATGGTGGTTATAACTACGCCACTACCGACTTAGCTGCCCTGCGTTACCGGATCAAGGAAGATCAAGCTCAGAAAATTATCTACGTCACCGATGCTGGACAAGCTAACCACTTCACTCAATTTTTCCAAGTAGCCAGACGGGCGGACTGGATTCCAGAGACAGTGCAGTTAGTCCATGTACCTTTTGGGTTAGTGAAGGGAGAAGATGGGAAAAAACTGAAGACTCGATCGGGAGACACGATCCGACTGCAAGATTTGTTAGACGAGGCGATCGATCGTACCCGTCAAGACCTAGAGCAACGTTTAACCACAGAAGCTCGCACAGAAACCGCCGAATTTATCAACCACACAGCCAAAATCATCGGACTGAGTGCCGTGAAGTATGCCGACCTCAGCCAAAACCGCACCAGTGACTACATTTTTAGTTACGACAAAATGCTCAATCTCCAAGGGAACACCGCCCCCTATCTCCTCTACGCCTACGTACGAGTCCAGGGCATCAGCCGCAAGGGAGAAATTGATCTAGACAAGTTAACCAATCCCCGCCTGATTTTGCAGGAATCCCCAGAAATCACCCTCGCCAAGCATATCCTTACCTTGGAAGAAATTTTGGCGGAAGTCACCCAAGACTTATACCCCAATCGTCTCTGCCAATACCTCTTTGAACTAAGTCAAAAATTTAACCAATTCCTAGAACAATGCCCCGTCCTCAAAGCTGAAGAACCCATGAGAACTTCTCGCCTTGTATTGTGCAATCTCACTGCCCGCACCCTGAAACTAGGTCTATCTCTCTTGGGAATTTCGGTTCTAGAAAGAATGTAATTAATGTTCAGACTTCGCAAACTAGGCAAATAGAGCTATTCTTGAATCCAGACTTATAGCATAGAGTATAGTTTAACCCTAGAGCAAAGATATATGATCATGCTCTTTAGCCATTTTATCAATCATCTCTTAGAGCATCTCTTAGATGTATCTATAATTTATCATCAGCTACTTACATAATATATTCTAATGTCTCTGCCGCATAAGTATGAATTAATTTTATGTTAATGTAAATCTGGGTGTATAGAAAAAACCTTACGAAGCATGAAATTAGAAAAAATGCAGAAGAACTCAAGCCAACTATCGAATCAATTTAGTACTTGGCTCGATCGCAGTCTTATTGTCCGGGCCTTGGAATTTGTTCAAGATCTAATTGTTATTTCTTTATGTCTGGGGTTATTTGGTGTTATGGTACTCCAGCTAAAGGACATGTTTGTATCTTTACTTTCTCCAGTAAATTTTAATTTTCATGTCATTACTGCCGATATTTTATTTGTCCTAATTTTAGTTGAGTTATTTCGGTTATTAATTATTTACCTTCAAGAACACCGAGTCTCGATCGGCGTAGCAGTCGAAGTTTCGATCGTCTCTGTACTTAGGGAAGTAATCGTTCGTGGTGTCCTAGAAACGCCTTGGGTACATATTCTTTCTACAGGAGGATTTCTACTTGTATTAGCAGTTCTACTAGTAGTTAGAGTCTGGATCCCGCCTACTTTTGAAGGTATTGATCCAGAAACTAGAATTACTCAATCCTATAATTCTCATAAGGAAATATCAAAAAATTAGTCTTTCTCAAGGATTTTATAGAATCTAAGTTTTTACCTCTAGCAAGGCTGAAAATCAAACTTTCTAGCCATTTTATATACAGCATTTTTCAGCTATAGGAAGATACGCTTTTCCATAGAAAAAGGGGCTGTAAACCCCTTGCTTGTCATCCAAAACCAGAAAAGTGCTGTAACTTCTGACTACTAGACTCCCTATAAGGAAAAAAGCCCTATGCCAGAGGAGAGTATTAAAGTAAATAAACCAAGATGAACAAGATAATCCATACGACATCCACAAAGTGCCAGTAAAGTTCGGCGGCTTCAACTCCAAAGTGTTTATGCTCAGAGTAGTGTCCCGTTTTCCGAGAGCGCCATAGCACCATCAGGATCAACATCAAACCAAAGGTGACATGCAAACCATGAAACCCAGTGAGGACGTAGAAGAAACTGCCAAAGATGCTGGTGGTTAAACCAAAGGGCGTGTGCAGATATTCGTAGGCTTGACCACCCAAAAAGATGGATCCCATGAGGGCAGTGAGTCCGAACCAAAAGCGGAGTCCGGCTTCATCATTTTTCTTGATGGCAGTAGCACCTCGATTCATAACGAAACTGCTGGAAATCAGGATGATAGTATTGATCCCCGGCAAGAGAATTTCTACTTCTGAGCCTTCGGGCTGCCAAACGGCGACCATCGATCGAGTAATCAAAAAAGCCGCAAATAGTCCCAAGAAAATCATACTTTCCGCCACAAGGAAGAAAGCCATGCCAGTCATTCGCAGATCTGGGTGTTCGCTATGAGCTGCGGTTTCGCTGGAAATATTCAGGGTCGAGGTGGAGTTTAGGGCTGGACTTTGCATAGGTTAAGAAGGAGGTAAGGGGAGGTAAAGAAGGTACAGGAGGTACAGGAGGTAATACCATTTCACTAAATACCCGATACAAGTATAGATTTCTGTAGGGGCACAAGGCTTTGCGCCCTCTGTAAAGTTAGAAATTATAGGTATCACCATTTTCGTAAAACAGCCTAAGGGAGAAGGGAGGAGTTATTTTTCAGCAGAGGCTGCCATGGCTCTTGGTTTGGGTTTGAGGAAAGAGAAATCTGCCTTTTTGCCACCAAGCCCGTAATCGTAGGGGCCAGAAGTCATGACCGGGGGTTCATCAAAGTTCTCGATCGGCGGCGGTGAGCTAGTCTGCCATTCTAGGGTTAAAGCGCCCCAAGGATTATCGGCAGCTTGAGGACCTTTGAGCCAACTCCAAGCCATATTAATAATGAAAGGGAAAGTAGAAATTGCCAGCAGGAGAGTCCCAAAGCTACAGATGAGATTTAGGTTCTGAAACTGGGGATCATACATGGCAACCCGGCGATTCATGCCTAATAGCCCCAACTCGTGCATGGGCATAAAGGTCAAGTTTAAACCGATAAAAGTCAGGGCAAAATGTACCCGTCCCCAAAATTCGTTGTACATTCTTCCGGTCATCTTTGGGAACCAGTGGTAGGTAGCAGCAAAGATACCCAACACGCTGCCCCCAAATAGGACGTAGTGCAGGTGAGCCACAATGAAGTAGGTATCATGGACATGGATATCAAAGGGAACGGAAGCTACCATAACTCCTGTTAGTCCGCCAATTAAAAAGGCAGAAATTAACCCCATCCCAAAGAGCATGGGGGTAGTGAAGGAAATTTTCCCGCCCCAGAGAGTACCTAGCCAACCAAAGATTTTGATCCCTGTAGGTACGGCGATAATCATGGTGGTGATCATAAAGAACATCCGCAACCAACCGGGAACCCCACTGGTAAACATATGGTGCGCCCAGACGATCAGCCCAAGGAAACTAATGATCAAACTAGAGTAAGCGATCGCCCGATAACCGAAAATTGGCTTCCGGGCATGGACTGGCAAAATTTCTGACAAAGCCCCAAAGAAGGGCAAGATCATGATGTAGACCGCCGGATGAGAATAGAACCAGAACATATGCTGATAGACGATCGGATCACCGCCCCCAGCAGGGTTAAAGAAACTTGTCCCTGCCATCAGGTCAAAGGCAAGCAAAATTAAAGCTCCGGCTAATACAGGGGTGGAAAGTAAGATTAACGCCGAGGTGGCAATCATCGCCCAACAGAACAGGGGCATACTGTGAATATCCATCCGGGGAATCCGCATTTTCCAGATTGTCACCATGAAGTTGATCGCCCCCAGAATTGAGGAAGTTCCCAGCATTAATAGGCTGAGAATCCAGATAAACTCCCCCGGTTTCCCCGTGAGCAAACTCAAGGGTGGGTAAGAAGTCCAACCAGCTTGGGGTGCTCCCACCAAAAAGCTACTCATCAACAAAATTCCTCCCGGTGGGATCAACCAAAAGGCGATCGCATTCAACGCCGGAAAAGCCATATCTTTTGCCCCAATCATCAGGGGGATGAGATAGTTCCCAAAGGCGGCTCCCGCAGGCACGATCCACAGGAAAATCATCACCGTGGCGTGGACTGTAAATAGCTGGTTGTATAGTTCGGGGCTGACCACATCGGAGGCGGGGGTGGCAAGTTCGGTTCTAATCACGCCTGCCAGGGAGCCACCAATAAAGTAGAACAAAAAAGAAGTAACTAAGTATTGAATCCCAATTACCTTGTGGTCAGTGGAAAAGGTAAAGAAGTGCCACCAGAGTCTTTCTTCGTGGTGATGGGCAGTTGTCGGAGTTGTCGTGGGTGCTGTCATAGGGAATCTAAGCTAGGTTGGTTTTCAAGGTTTGATCGGTTTTTTTGATCGAGTTATCGAGTTATTGATCAAGGGTTTTATCTTTTCTTAGAGGCGGTGTAATGGGGCAATGCCCACCCTACTTAAATACTGGAAAGCCAGAGGTGTTAAGAGTTGTGCTGCTCACTGTATTGATCGTGATGTTGATGGTGATCCATGTGCTGGAGCATTTCTGGGGTGATCCCCAATTCTTGAGCGTAGGGTTGGAGGTATTGATTTGAGGAGAGTTTGCTCACATCTACGGCTACCTGCTGGGGTGTTTTCGGCTCGGCGGCTTGGGCAACCTGTTGGGCATCTAACCAGCTTTGGTACTGCTCTGGGGTTTCCACGTAGAGCTTCGTCACCATTACCCCATGGTAGGCTCCACAAAGTTCGGCACAGATGACTGGATATTCTCCTAGGCGATTCGGGGTAAACCGGAGTTCTGTCTCCCGTCCGGGAATGGCATCCTGCTTAATCCGAAATTCTGGCAGCCAAAAGGCATGGAGAACATCTTGGGCAGCAATGTCTAGCTGGGCATCTTCCCCCACGGGCAGGTGCAACTCACCGGAGACCACATCCGTACCAGCATAGGTAAAAGTCCAAGCGTACTGCAAGCCCAAGACTTTGACTAAGACGGCAGGAGGTTTGTTTTCATTGGCGGGGGTAGCTCCTAGACCAAGGGCGATCGAGCCTCGATGATTATCCATCGCCACCATCCCTGACATACTCATCTCAGAAGTAGACTCACCATTTTGGGCAAGGACTTGACTGGGAGTTTTATGCCCCATAGAAGCCATAGGATCCAAGCCTCCCATCTGGCTGTAAACTTCAAAGCTGTAGATGGAGATCATCAGCACGATCGCTGCGGGGATTGCCGTCCAAAAAATTTCCAGGGGAATGTTCCCATTATTCGGAGAGCCATCACCGTTATCTCCAGCCCGACGGCGATATTTGATGGCAACGAAGATCAGACAGCCTTGGACAATGATAAACAGCCCAGTGGCGATCGTCATCATCATATTAAATAGACCATCAACTTGAGCGGCTTGTTCAGAAGCTTGGACAGGCAACAAACCGTGATTTTGACCATACCAGAGGCTAACTGCGGTCAGCAGAATTCCGGCGACGAGGGTAAGGATGTTACTGGGAATATTCACGGGATTTAGAGTCTGTTTTAGGAATAGGTTAAGAATTAGGGAATTAAGAGAGGCAGGAATAAAAAATAGCGGTGTCGGCAAATTTTAGAGTCAAGAAGAGATTCAAGATGAGAGCAATCCCAGAGCAAGGGAGGTTGTTTCATGCCTTCACTAAATATATAGCCATCACTTTTATATAGGTTAAAACAGGAAATCCATGATTCCCAAAACTTGCACAATTTCTCCTGATTTTCTTTGGGATCGACCCAAACCAGCCTCCAATTATTTTTACATTTATTTTAAAAAAGCTACGAATCTTAATTTTTCTCACCTGATTCCTCAACAATATGAAATCTATCTAAAGCTATCAACAAATTTGGTAAAATCTGGGGTTTACTATAACAACAGAGCAAGTTTTTCCTAGAGGTTGTAAGAGTTGAAATAATCAACTGGAAAGGAAATTATTTATGACCGAATCAGTTTTTTCGAGCAAAATTAATCAGACAACCCCAGCGAATCTAGTTATAGGCAGTGATCCTCAAACCTTGGTAGCCTCATCACCAGCTAACCCTCTAATCCAAAACCGGATTCAGGGCTTAGTCTGGAAGATTGCGATCGCCACCCTCCTACTCATGGCGGTGGGCAGTGCGACACGGGTGATGAATGCGGGGTTAGCTTGCCCCGACTGGCCTTTGTGTTATGGGCAGTTAGTACCCAGCCAGCAGATGAATCTTCAAGTATTTCTAGAATGGTTCCATCGTCTTGATGCCGCTTTGATTGGGCTGAGTACTCTACTTTTGGTGGTCATAACTTGGTGGCAGCAACCACACCTCCCCCGTTGGCTCCCTTGGGTGGCGACATTTGCCTTGAGCTTAATTTTGTTTCAAGGAGTCCTCGGCGGCTTAACCGTTACGGAACTCCTCCGCTTTGATATTGTCACTGCCCACCTAGGCACAGCCCTGCTATTCTTCTGTACCCTATTGACGATCGCCACCCTGCTGCTACCTTATCAAGGCACAGGAACCGCAGAAAAATTAAAAATCTGGGGAGGAATAGCCGTAATTTTGGTTTATCTCCAGTGTATTCTGGGTGGGCTGGTCGGCTCCCAGTGGGCTTTACACCAATGCTTTGGCTATGGAGAACTCTGTGCGGTGATGAATAGCCATCTCTGGGGAGTAATGCCCGCCTCCCTAAGTTCAGCGATCGTGGAGATCGGAGCTTGGCGCACACCGGGACTCCATCCCTACCTCCGACAGTTGAGCAAATTAGTTAGTATCCTCCTCCTCAGTCAGATTGCCTTGGGTTATGCCACTTTTAAGCTGCACTTACAGGTAGAACCCCTGACCGTAGCCCACCATACCCTAGGAGCTGCCCTTGTGGGAACACTAGTAGTTTTCACTGTCCTAGCGTGGCGCGATCGATCCCCGACTATCACGACTATCAAACCTATTAGTCAATCTCTAGCTGCTTAATCAGCCTCTAACTATCTCCCACTCCATTGATTCTGCCCTCCACACCATGCCGATCTCTGGAAGAACATTAAACAGGAATTATCACTATGATCAGTACCGGACTTTCGCCCCATCACGAAAATTTTCTGCAAGTCCTCCGTAGTTACTACCAACTCACCAAACCCCGGATTATTCCCCTCCTCCTGATCACTACGGCAGCAGCCATGGGAATTGCCTCCCACGGACACATTGATCCTGTCCTGTTGTTGATTACTCTCACGGGGGGAACTCTGGCAGCGGCTTCGGCTCAGGTGATGAACTGTGTGTACGATCGAGACATTGACTATGCGATGGAGCGTACCCGGAAACGTCCTCTTCCCTCTGGAAAAGTGCAAACTAAGGATGCTGTGGCTTTTGCGATCGTCTTGGGAGTTCTTGCCTTTACGATTCTCGCTACCTTTGTCAATCTCCTCAGTGCCTGTCTTGCCATGACGGGGATCGCGTTCTACATGGTGATTTACACCCATTTTCTCAAGCGCCATACTACCCAAAATATCGTGATTGGGGGAGCCGCCGGAGCAATTCCACCTTTAGTCGGTTGGGCAGCAGTGACGGGAGATTTAAGCTGGACTCCTTGGCTATTGTTTGCCTTGATTTTCCTCTGGACTCCGCCCCATTTCTGGGCTTTGGCTCTGATGATCCGGGATGACTACGCTAAGGTGGGGGTTCCCATGCTGCCTGTGATCAAGGGAGAGGTGGAAACTGTCCGGCAGATTTGGGTCTACACTTGGATTACTGTTGCTGCTAGCTTTTTGTTGGTCTATCCTCTGGGACAAGCAGGGGTAATCTATGGGTCGATCGCCTTGGCTCTGGGGGTGATTTTCATCAAGAAAGTCTGGCAACTAAACCTTGATCCCAGTAGTAAAGATGCAGCGAAATCTCTATTTAAATATTCCATTCTTTATATGATGCTCCTGTGTACAGGTATGGTGGTGGATAGTCTGCCCCTCAGTCAGGAACTTGTCGCTGGGTTCACCGATAAATCTTGGGCGATCGTGGATTTTATCCGATTTTCCTCTGGGTCTTAATAAGCTCTGAAACTCTATCTCAAAATTTGCTTATCACACTTGCCTATTGCAAGAATCCAAAGACATGACTCAAGCAATAACAAAATCTTTGTACGATCGTGATTACTATGCGTGGATTGAAACCACCGTAAATAAATTACGGACTGGGGATTTTGACCATTTAGACATGGAGAACTTGATAGAGGAGTTAGAGAGTTTGGGGCGTTCAGAAAAAAAAGAGCTGAGGAACCGTCTCCGAGTCCTGTTAGGGCATTTATTAAAGCGGCTCTATATTGAGAGGCAAGAATGCTTTGATGGCTGGGAAAACACGATCAGAACTCAACGGACTGATATTGAAGTTGAACTGGAAGATATGCCCAGCCTGAGAAGATTTTGGGATGAGTTTTTTGATGTGGCGTGGCGACTAGCGTTAAAAGATGTGCGGAGTGAATATGCCAAAAAAGGCTATCAATTTCCTGATACATGGCAGTTCCCACGAGATATTACCACCATGCTTAATGTTGATTTCTGGGAAACTCAGAGTTAAATCTAAGCCTGAATAGCGATCAATTATTGAGGATTGAGTTATCAACGATTCAGAGGGGATCAATGTTGAGTGCATCCCCAATGCTAAAATACAGTCGGTTTCACAGCCAAATTTAGGCAAGTTTAGGTAGGGATTTGGAGCAGTTTTAATGAAAGCACAAGTATTTAGAGGCGTGAAAGATTTGAGCTATGAAGATGTTCCCATGCCCGAATTGGGAGCAGAGGAAGTCTTAGTTCAAGTAAAAGTTGTGGGTTTATGCCAGTCGGATATTAAAAAAATTCTCTATCCCCTCTACGAGCCGCCCCGGATCTTTGGGCATGAGACTGCCGGGGTAATTGCGGCGGTGGGCAAAGATGTACAGAGTTGGCAGGTAGGGCAGCGGGTAGTGGTCATGCACCATATTCCCTGTATGCGTTGTGACTATTGCCTCCACGATAATTTTTCCATGTGTGAAACCTACAAAAATATTACGACAACGGCAGGATTCACGCCCAGTGGTGGAGGATTTGCCGATTATGTGAAGGTTCCGGGGCATATTGTCCAGAATGGCGGCTTGATCCCGATCCCTGATGCCATTAGCTTCGAGGTTGCTAGTTTTGTGGAGCCGACTAATTGTTGCTTAAAGGCGGTGAAAAAGGCAGCAGTGAGTCCGGGGGAAACGGTTCTAGTGACGGGGGCAGGGCCGATCGGTTTAATGTTCGTGATGTTGATCAATTATTTTGGGGCAAGGGCGATCGCTACGGATTTGTTACCTTCCCGCATGGAGAAAGCTCTAGAAGTGGGGGCAACGGCAGCTTTTGATCCCCGTGATCCAGAGATCGTCAGCAAAATTCAGGCTCTCACCAATGGGATGGGGGTGGATACGACCCTGTTGGCAGTGCCTAGTGACAAAGCCTTTTTTCAAGCTCTCGACTGTACTCGCAAGGGCGGTAAAATCCTATTTTTTGCCGAGTTTCCCGATGAGCTAGAAATTCCCATTAATCCCAATGTCCTCTACCGCCGAGAAATCGACCTCATGGGCAGCTACAGTTCTTCCTATCGTCTCCAGTCCTTGGCAGCAGATATTGTGTTTAATCAAAAAATTGATGTGGAGGCTCTGATCAGCGATCGCTACGACCTCGCCCACCTTGCCCAAGCCGTAGAAAGGGCGATCGCCCCCAAACCGGAAACCTACAAAATTCTCATCTATCCAGAAGCGACTTAAAATCCTCGTAAAAGTCTTACCCAAAACCCTACTCAAAATTTTCCTGAAAATCTCCAAGTCTCCCTATGCCCCTAACTCGCCGTCATTTCTTACTGGGCAGTTTCCTGTTGGGAGGAAGTGGTCTAGCTGTAGTAGCCCATCAAGCTGTTTCTAGAACTACTTCTCCAACTCAACCCCTGACTTCCGCTACGCCCCTGCCCTCACCGCCTGTGGTTAATACCAGTGCTGTTTCCCCAGAACCTCAACTAAGTCCTCGGATTAACAACCCGGCTCCCCCCGGCGTATTTGCCCCAGTAAAAAAAGATGTGCGGATCGTGGTGATTAGCGACCTCAATAGTAGCTACGGCTCCACTACCTACGACCCAGAAGTGATCAAAGGCGTTGAACTGATTCCCGGCTGGCAACCAGACCTCATCCTCTGTGGGGGTGATATGGTGGCGGGGCAATCTCCTTCTTTGACTCCAGAAGAGGTTCGAGCCATGTGGCAAGCCTTTGATGAAAATGTGGCGGCTCCCCTGCGACGGGCTAATATCCCCTTTGGGTTCACGATCGGCAACCATGACGCTTCCGCAGCCTTGGGAGTCCGGGGACAATTTCTGTTTCAAGGAGAGCGGGATCTAGCAAGTGCCTACTGGAATGATCCCCAACACAATCCGGGCTTGAACTTTGTGGATAAAAGCCAATTCCCCTTTGCCTATACCTTTGAGCAAAATAATATTTTTTATCTCGTCTGGGATGCTTCCACCGCCAGAATTACTCCAGAACAGAAAGCCTGGGTCGAAAAAAGTCTAGCTAGTCCGGCGGCTCAGAATGCGAAACTAAGGATGGCGATCGGGCATTTGCCTCTCTATGCCGTGGCTGTGGGTCGGGCGGAGTTTGGGGAAATCTTAAGTGATGCGGAAGAATTGCGATCGCTCCTCGAACGGTACAAAGTCCACACCTACATTAGCGGACACCACCATGCCTACTACCCCGCTCACAAAGGACAACTTCAATTATTACATTCAGGCATCCTCGGTTCAGGGCCCCGCCCCCTTCTTAATAGCAACCTCCCCACTTTCAAAACCCTAACGGTAATTGATATCGACCTCGAAGCAGGTGATACGACCTACACCACCTATGACATGAAAACTATGGGTTTAGTAGATATGAAAACCCTCCCCCGCCTGATTTCTGGCCCCAATGGAACTATTCTCCGCCGGGACGTAGAAGAAAGTGACCTGACCCCAGAGGAAAAATCCCTAACCTTTGTCCCAAATAATTAATTGTTGCTGTAGTTACGACTTTAGTCGCTAGAAACTTTTAAAACTTAAAACTGCGATGTAATTGTGATCTTCAAGGGTAATTTTTGGTATCTATTTGACATTTGCTTAAACTACGGTTAATCTATCGAAATACTGTATTAGCTTGTAGATTAAATTGGGATTTTAACTATGTACTCTTTAGCGGCTCCTCCCCCAACATTGCGGCAACACTTTGGTCGTCGATCGTTCCTCCCCAGCAAAGAATCTACGGTCTGGCAGATTGAATCGGGTTTAGTGCGAACCCAAACATGGTTAGAAGATGGCTCGGTAATTACCCTAGGCTTGTGGGGCAAAGGCGATGTGGTCGGTCAGGGCTTATCTCTAGTGGAACCCTATCAAATGGAATGCTTGAGCAAAGTCGAAGCCTCCCCAGTGATAGATTGGCAGCAGGATGCAAATATTTGGCGATCGTACCTCCAGCAACATGAAAGATTTTTGTTGATCCGCAGTCAAAAAAGGGTAGATACCATGATTCTACACTTGCTGAATTGGTTGGCAAAAAAATGCGGTCGGGAAGTGACTGAAGGGCATTTAATCGATCTGCGTTTAACCCATCAGGATATTGCGGAAATTCTCGGCACGACTCGAGTCACCGTCACCCGGACTTTGAACCAGTTTGAGCAGCAGGGCATGATTACACGCTTGCCTCTCCAACGCATTGTCCTCAAGGAAGAAGAAACTTGGCATTACCAAATTTAACTAATCAATAATTGATTTTTTCATGCTTTTCTTGCCGAAATTATGGCTCTGAAAACAAATCTGCCCTTGTTGTTTCTAGTTGATTTGTGCGATTATTACAATCTAGATTTTTCAAAAAACACGGCATTCCGATGAAGATATAGTACTTTTATTACTGAGTTAGCTACATGATAAATAAAAACAGGAAAAAATAGGAGAAAATTTATGACGACACCAGAGCAATCCCATCGGTTTGAAACTTTGCAAATCCATGCCGGACAAGTCCCCGACCCTACGACGAATTCTAGAGCCGTCCCCATTTATCAAACTAGTTCCTACGTATTCAATGACGCTGATCATGGAGCGAATTTATTTGCTTTGCAGGAATTTGGGAATATCTACACGCGGATCATGAACCCGACCACCGATGTGTTTGAAAAGCGGGTTGCTGCTCTAGAAGGAGGGGTGGCTGCCTTAGCGACCGCCAGTGGTCAATCCGCCCAATTTTTAGCCATTACTAATCTTGCCCAAGCTGGGGATAACATTGTCTCTACCAGTTTTTTGTATGGGGGAACCTACAATCAATTTAAGGTGACACTGCCCCGCCTAGGCATTGGGGTGAAATTTGTAGATGGGGATGATCCAGAGAAGTTTCGGGCGGCGATCGATGACAAAACTAAAGCTATTTATGTAGAATCCATCGGTAATCCCCAGTTTAATGTGCCTGATTTTGCAACCCTTGCCTTTATTGCCCACGACCATGGAATTCCCCTAATTGTGGATAATACCTTTGGAGGTGCGGGGTATCTCGTCCGCCCGATCGATCACGGGGCAGATATTGTTGTCCAGTCGGCAACTAAATGGATTGGTGGGCATGGGACTTCCATCGGTGGGGTAATTGTAGATTCTGGCAAATTTGATTGGGGTAATGGTAAGTTTCCCCTGTTTACCGAGCCTTCTCCCGGTTATCATGGCTTGAATTTCTACGAAACTTTTGGCCCCCAGAGTCCCTTTGGCAACATTGCTTTCATTATCCGGGCGAGAGTAGAAGGGTTGCGGGATATTGGAGCTTGTTTGAGTCCCTTTAACTCCTTCTTGCTGTTACAAGGCTTAGAAACCCTATCTCTACGGCTCGATCGACATACCCAAAACGCCCTTGCCCTTGCCCAATGGTTAAAGGAGCAACCCCAAGTAGCATGGGTCAATTACCTCGGCTTGCCGGAACACCCCTACCATGAACGGGCGCAAAAATATCTCCATAATGGTTTTGGGGCTGTGCTTAATTTTGGGATTCAAGGTGGGAGAGAGGCTGGACGGAGTTTTATTAATCAGGTAAAATTAGCTTCCCATTTGGCAAACGTCGGCGATGCTAAAACCCTAGTGATTCACCCCAATTCCACCACCCACCAACAACTCAGTGATGCTGAACAGATTTCCGCCGGAGTCACCCCAGACCTGATCCGGGTATCCGTGGGTCTAGAACACATTGAGGATATTAAAGCCGACTTTACTCAGGCCTTTGCCCAACTAGGTTAAGCCTAATCTATGCAGTACCAAGATCACATTTCTCCAGAAACAAAATTCCAGCAACTGCCGGGGGCGATCGTCCTCGAATCGGGTGCAATCCTGCCTCAAGTACAAGTGGCCTACCGAACTTGGGGCAAGCTCAATTCTCAAGGAACTAATGCCGTGGTTATTTGCCATGCCTTAACAGGGTCTGCCGATGCCGATGATTGGTGGGCAGATTTATTTGGGATAGGCAAAACCTTTGATCTGAGCCGAGATTTCCTGATCTGTAGTAATGTCTTGGGCAGTTGCTACGGGACGACGGGAGCCACTTCCATCGATCCCCAAACTGGTCAACCTTACGGGGCAACTTTTCCTGAAATTACTATCCGGGATATGGTGCAGGTACAGGCGAAGTTACTCCAGTTGCTGGGGGTGAATAAAATTAAACTGGTGATTGGTGGCTCCCTAGGGGGAATGCAGGTGCTGGAGTGGGCGGTGATGTATCCCCATCTGGTGGAGGCGATCGCTCCCATGGCTGTGTCTGGTCGTCATTCCCCTTGGTGTATTGGTCTGAGTGAGGCTCAACGGCAAGCTATCTATACCGATCCCCTCTGGCAGGATGGTAATTATGATCCCCAAAATCCCCCCAATACAGGGTTAGCTACGGCGAGGGCGATCGCCATGAATACCTATCGGAGTTGGCAGAGTTTCCATGGCAAATTTGGCAGAGAACAGGAATCTAATGGCAAGTTTGCGATGGTGAATTATCTGGCTCATCAAGGGGAAAAGTTTATCCAGAGATTTGATGCCAATACCTACGTGACTTTAACCAAGGCAATGGATCTCCACGACCTTGCTGCCGATCGGGGGAAATATACGGAAATCTTAAGCAAAATTCAGCAACCCACCCTCATAGTTGCCATCAACACAGATATTTTGTATCCTCCAGCCGAGCAGGAAGAACTAGCCAAATTTATTCCCAACTCTTCCCTAGAATGGCTAATTTCTGATCACGGTCATGATGCCTTTCTGATAGATATTGATGCATTAAATGAAATGGTTGTGCGGTTTTGTACTAGCCTCATTTTTGTGGAGCAATAATCCCCATCTGTTTCAAGTGATTAGACAAAATCTTTCCCTTACAACTACCCAAAACAAGCCGCAGAATAAGACAGTTGTCTACCAATATTCCTTAATCTAGCAACACCTCTGAATACCTCTAATCTTCTAAAACAAGATTTTTTATCAATGCCATTGGCAGAAATTGGCAGACACTCCTGATACTATTAGTACCTGACAGTAGCTAAAGAGTTGGTAACTGTTAACTAAATAACTGATAACTGATAACTGATAACTGAAATTTGGGAGTTGTGTTGGCATGGGTCTAGACCATTGGTGGAAATGGGTAGAAAAACAGCCCAAGGTAGCCGGGGGATTGGTGGCAGTGTGGCTGGCGATCGTGAACCTAGTTGCCTTTATTTGGTATCTGGGTAGCACCGGATTGGTGGATGAAACCGAACCACTCTTTGCCGAAGCCTCCCGACAGATGATCGTTACCGGAGACTGGGTTACTCCCTACTGGAATGGAGAGACGAGATTTGATAAACCCGCCCTTGTCTATTGGTTCATGGCAATCTGCTACAAACTGGTAGGGGTCAATGAGTGGGGGGCAAGATTACCTTCGGCTCTGAGTGCGATCGCCCTTGTCTATTTTGGTTACTATACCCTCAGTTATTTTGGTTTCCCCAGTCCCCAAGCGGTCACTGAGCGGAGTCGAAGTAAAAGCTCCCAAGCCCAACGCCAGTTACTCCTCTCCGCAATTATTGGCGCAACCTTCATGGCGATCAATCCCCAGACTATTTCTTGGGCGAGGGTCGGGGTTTCTGATATGCTCCTCAGTGCGTGTATCGGCGGGGCGCTGTTTTCCTTCTTCATTGCCTATGGCAGCAAGGATTTGCCAGAATCTTTATCATTAAATCTGGTTGCCGATCGAGAGTCAGACCTCCCCTCAAATCTCACCACAAACTCAGAATTAGCTCCAGAATTAAATCCAGTCTCAAACCTAGAATTCGACCCCCTATCAAACCCCAAAATAGACTCAGAACCTGCCTCACCCAAATTTAGTGCCGAATTTTGGTATCTTGCCTTCTATGGATTTATGGGTTTAGCAGTTTTAACGAAGGGACCGATCGGGCTGGTGCTGCCGGGGTTAACGGTTCTGGCTTTTACCTTGTACCTAGGCAACTGCTGGCAGATATTCTGGGAAAGTAAGCCTCTTCGGGGTCTGGGACTCGTCGCTGCTATTAATGCCCCGTGGTATATTTTGGTAACTTTAGCCAATGGGCAGAAATATATTGATTCTTTCTTTGGCTACCACAATGTCGAGCGCTTCACCGCCGTAGTCAATCGCCACTCTGCCCCCATCTATTTTTACCTCATCGTGGTTTTAATCGGATTTTTCCCCGCATCGGTGTATCTGCCCCAAGCGATCACCCGGATTCGAGTCCAGCAGCGTTCCCGGTGGCAAGAGTCTCCCCGGTGTAGTCAGTTGGGACTATTCGCCCTATTTTGGTTTGCTACGGTGTTTATCTTTTTCACGATCGCCGTCACCAAGTTACCCAGCTATGTCCTGCCCCTGATGCCCGCCGCCGCCATTCTGGTAGCCCTGCTGTGGAGTGACCAAGAGCGAGATTATCCCCTCACTAAGCGGGTCTTATTTGGGAGTACTGTGGCAAATATGGGAGTTTTTGTGGCGATCGCCGCCGTTAGTTATTGGGGAACCTCTTGGATTGGCTTTGACCCCATGGCTCCTCAATTACCTCAATCGATTCGAGATACGGGGCTACCAGTAATTAGTGCCATCTTTTGGCTAGTTTGTGCGGTCGTTTTAGGCTGGTGTTTGTGGCAACATCAAGAGCGCTGGGCGTGGATAGTTAATGGGGTGGCGATGGTGTTGGCAATTTTCATCATTATGACCCCCGCCGCCTTGGTTTATGACCAGCAAAGACAGGCTCCCCTGCGAGAACTAAGTGCGATCGCCCAAGCCGTAAGCCAGCCCCAAGAAGAATTAATCATGATCGGCGACACCAAACCCAGCGTTGTTTTCTACGCCCAAAAACCCGTAGTTTACCTCTGGGCAGCCCAGCAACTTTTACCCCATCTCAGTGGCACCATGCGGATCGAACTGGGGCGGACTTCGGCACTGATCTTAGCTATGCGAGACCAACTCCAAAAGACGGGCTTAAAAGCACGCAACTGGGAAGTATTAGGACGTAGTGGCCCCTATCGTTTAGTGCGGGTGACGATCGAAACCATGCAAAGACAGTGAACAGTAAACAGTGAACAGTAAACAGCAAGATTTAAGCAGTAATTAGTATTTGATAACTGATAACTGATAACTGATTAGCTTAAGGCTTTGATAATCTCCTCTGCTTTGGTCGTCCAGCCAATAATCCCCCCCTGCGCCCGCACCATTTCTAGGGTTGCTTGCTTAAATTCGGGGCTGTAACTTTCTGTGGCATCTTCAACTAAGAGACATTCATAACCTCGATCGTTCGCTTCTCGCATGGTGGTTTGTACACAAACTTCTGTCGTCACTCCGGTAATGACTAGATGGGTAATCCCTTTTTCTTCTAGCAAACTAGCCAAATTTGTGGCATAAAAAGCCCCCTTCCCCGGCTTCGGAATCACCACCTCTCCCGGCAGGGGAGCCAATTCGGGAATAATCCCATTCCCCGGTTCTCCTAAAACCAAAATCCGCCCCATACCCCCCATATCCCCAATTTTCAAATCCCCTTTCCCTCGTAGGAGCTTAGATTTTGGGCAATCAGATAGATCCGCTTGGTGTCCTTCTACGGTGTGAAAAATGGGTAGTTGTTTGGCTCGAAAGGCATTGAGGAGTTGTTGCAGGGTGGGGACGATCGCCTGTAGCAGGTTCACATCATTGCCCAGAGCCTCACCAAAACCACCGGGTTCCAAAAAGTCCCGTTGCATATCAATCACAATCAGAGCCACTCCTTGATCAGGAAGTTCATACTCGTAGGGCAGGGCAGGAATCAGAGTCATAGGTTCACCTTGTCAGTTAGCAATTAACAATTAACAGTGAACAGTTATCAATGAACAATGAACAGTTATCAATGAACATTTTTGTAAATAAGTTTGATGTTGCGGAAGTATTGAATTTAGGCAGAAACTTTTACCTTATTTCTGGATATTGACATTATGGTGGGTAACTTTTATGAGATAAGTTTGTGGGAGTTTGGTATTTTAGAATCAGGGAAAAAATAGGCAACCTAGGATGGGAGGTGCTGGCAATGGTGAAGCGTTGGGTGAATTTGGTAGGGGTGACTCCTTTGTTGTTGGGGATGATGGTGGCTCCCTTGGTGGTGGCACAAACTAGTCGAATTCAGCAACCATTTGAAGCTCAACGGTTATACGTCGAAGCTCAACGCTTATACGAAGAAGGAGAACTCCTACAGCAACAGGGGACTAGGGAATCTTTGTTGCAAGCTCTAGCCAAGTATCAGCAAGTTGTAACTTTGCTTCAGGCTGTTGGTGAGCGCAGAGATGAAGCTATTACCCTGAATGCCATCGGACTTGTATATAGGTATTTAGGGCAACCTCAACAAGCACTAAATTACTATCAACAGGCTTTACCAACTTTAAGGGAAGTCGGCGATCGCTCCGGAGAAGCAACCGTTCTGGCTAATATCAGGGCTGTGAGCAGAAACTCAGGGCAACCCCAGATGGCGGGAACCCCGGAAGACACCACGCAGAGTAGCCAGAGTGGTCAACGAGATGAGGCTCTGAGGTTATACAGAGAAGGGGAGACTCTACGGCGACAGGGAACTAGGGAATCTTTACAACAAGCTTTAGAAAAATATCAGCAGGCTTTACCTTTGTTTCGGGCTTCAGGTAATCGAAATGGAGAAGCTACTACCATAAATAATATTGGTTTGGTGTACTCCAGAATAGGTCAACCTCAACAAGCCCTTGACTACTATCAACAAGCGATATCACTTTGGCGAGAGACAAGCAATCGTCGCGGTGAAGCAAGCACCCTGAGTAATATTGGTGTGGTGTACAGCAGCATTGGTCAACCCCAGAGAGCCTTAGAGTTTTATCAGCAAGCTCTTCCTATCATGAGAGAAGTGAACAATCGCTCCGGGGAAGCTACTATCCTAACTAATATTGGTTTGATGTACAACAGTATTGGTCAACCCCAGAGAGCCTTAGAGTTTTATCAGCAAGCTCTTCCTACCTTAGAGTTTTATCAGCAAGCTCTTCCTA
>JAIMKT010000004.1:55278-101170 GCA_020692245.1 Microcoleus sp. GA_180221_E-2-1-MAG-45_12 | reverse complement strand
TGGGAAAGATATGTAGAGTTCTTGCCTCAACTACCTTATGAGGGCAAAGCTAAATAGTACCAATCAAAGTTGAGTATTAGCGAAGTCATGACCATGGTCATCGCCTTTCATGGTTCAGGATTCCTTACCTTCAAAGATTTCTATACCTTGCAAGTATTACCCCACTGGCGACAAGCCTTCCCCAATTTGGTGAGCTACACGAGATTTATCGAGCTTATGCCTTGGAGTTTAATGGCTCTATTGTACTTTAACGAGCGATTATTAAATTGGTTAATGACCAGCTTAAGAATATCTGTCAGGTGGAGCATTCCCGCCATCACAGTCGATTTAACTTTCTAGTTAATCTTATTTCTGGATTGATCGCTTATTCTTGTCATCCCAAGAAGCCTTCTTTAGATTTGGAGTACAAGGGCTTAGCTTCACTGCCTCCTGCTATTTTCTAGCATCGAACTCACGTTAAAATAGTAATTAATCTGTGGTCTCAGCTTCCGCAGCGACAACTTTTCCAGATTTGATGGCTTGGACTAAGGCTTCATAGTCTTGGTTATTTTGTTGAGCATAGGCAGTGGCAAAATCAGCGATCGCTGTCTCAAAGGTTTCACTTTGTCCCAAATATCCAGCAATCTGGGCAGCATCCCCCGATCGAGCATGGGCCCGAGCCAACGCCCAACCGCAAAATTCTCCATACTCTTGAAAACTAGCCGGAGTCAAGGTATCCAAATCTACCGAGCTTTTCATATCCCGTAACTGCCGCACATAGAAATGATGCCCAGCCTCACTCTGCATCCAGCCCAAGAAAATATCACTAGATGCTTGGAGGAGACGTTGCCCGGTGACTACCCGTCGCCCTTGGTACTCATAGACACTTTTGCGGGTATAGGGTTCTAGTACCGATCGCCTCGCCTCTTTGATTTGTAGGAATAATGGATCCTGATCCCCCGCCATAAATAGGGCAATGGCACTCCGGGTTCCCACACTGCCCACCCCCACAACTTTGATCGCCATATCGACCAACTGGTAGCGATCGAACAACACCCGCACATCATCCCGGAGACTCGATCGATACTGGGGCAAAGCGGCTTTCATTTCTTCCAAGGTTTGATCATGCTCTTCTGGGTGGTAGACCAAAGGGGGGTTATCAATAATCCGGGGCTTTCCATCTACCATTTGGGTAAATTTGGGCAGGAGCGCACTGGCAGCATGGTGATTGACGGCTTTATTTTTCAGAAGCGGCTTTTTGTTTTCTCCACCGCTCAACTCCATAATTTTCTCGACGGTCAACCGGGAATACCAGACTTGCAAAGCTGTCATCTCGGCAAACTCTGCCATCCGCTGCCGATAACTCCGCACCGTCGCCATCACCGCCGATCGACATTCCTGCTCACTACACTGGATTTCCTGCCCCGCCACCAACACACTCGCCCCCAAGCGCTTCACATCCCATTCCCAAGGCGCAGGCAAGGTTTCATCAAAGTCATTGAGATCAAAAATCAAGTTCCGCTCTGGGGTGGCAAAGGCCCCAAAATTCAGCAAGTGGCAATCTCCCACCCCTTGGACTTCCAAACCCGTAGTTGGGGTAGTTGCCAAATCCTGCGCCATCAACAAAGCACCACCCCGCAGAAAAGCAAAGGGTGATTTTGCCATGCGACCATAGCGAATTGGTAAGAGATTAGTCAGTCTGCCTTCGTTAGACCGCTCCAGTAGCTCAACGGGGTCTGGTCGATCGGTGGCGGGTTGCCATAATCCTTGGCTCGATCGAGGCGTAGCTTTTCTCAGGGCTTTCCCCAGAGCTAATTTCTCTAAAAGTTGGGAAGAAGGCTGCGGGATTAGAGAATTGAGGGGATTGGTAGGGATAGACATAGATTTTCTGCTAGAAATTGGGTGAGAATTGGGGAATTGATGCTAAGAATTATGAATCTGGCGATTATGAATCTGGTAATACAAAGGCGATCGTTTCTGATGCCATAATTAAAGTTATGGTTAATCCTGGTAAGCCTAAAAAAAAGAAACCGCTCATACCACCGAGGGATAGTCTCCTAGACACAATGCCTAGGGAGGCAAGGGTTTGGGCAGAAAATTTATCTTGGAATGAACGTCGTTATCTCCTTTCGATCTGCTATCTAATGAGCGGTTCCAGCCCTGAAGCCCAGGCGAGATTTCTTGATGAATATACTGCCGATGGCTTAGTATCCAGAATGTTAGCAGATTCGGATACTCTAGATAAAGTTAGAACCTATTTACAAAATCTCCAAGTTACTACTCCCCTCGCAGAAACAGTTTTGCGAGATTATATCCGCCAGTTTTATATCCATTCTGCCCAAGATGTCCGGGTGCAACCAGAAATTTATCTTGAATCTGCCCTCCGCCTCGTGGGTAAATCTGAGGAACGCTACGATGTTTTTAATTATATTCTGGGTTTTGAAGTCCTCAAGATAATTTTCCAAATGAGTTGGCTAGAGCAGGAGCGCCTATACCGAGTCCAGAAGAATCAAGAGGAGTTTTTTCATAGCTACATCAAGCCGATTCAATACACCCACAAGGTGAATGGCATTATTGTCCCCAAGAATGAAAAAATGTTTTTTGCCCGTCGGGATTACTATATCCAAAAACCAGAACTAACCCCCAGAAAAACCTTGGAATTAATCATGGCAACTTTTACCACGAAGGTAGTCATTAACCTCGGATTTTCCTTAATTCGCAACACCAGATTTTTAGTCTTTGACTACGACTATATTTACAACGCCGAGCCAGAAGAAATATTTCCTAACGGGTAAGTTTTAAAAGTTTCTGGTTCTTGTAGTTGCGACTTTAGTCGCCAAGCTCTCCAATTATCGACTTTTCAGACATTCTCTTAGGGAACAACAGCAATACACTCGATTTCTACTAAGACATCCTTGGGTAGGCGAGCTACTTCTACGGTGGCTCTGGCGGGGGCTTGTCCTTCGGTGAAATAAAGAGCATAGACGGCGTTCATGGCGGGGAAATCTTCCATATTTTTGAGAAACACCGTAGTTTTCACCACTTCTTGCCAACTAGTGCCACCAGCTTTGAGTACCGCCGTGAGATTGTGCATTACTTGCTCCGTTTGCTTGGCAACATCTCCCGTGCCAATAATTTCGCCACTCAGGGGATCGAGGGGAATCTGTCCGGCGGCAAAGAGGAGCTTGCCTGTGGAAATAATGGCTTGATTGTAGGGACCTACGGGGGCGGGGGCTTGGTCAGTACGGACAATTTGTTTCGTCATAAATTCAGGTCACGGGCTAGATTTAATAACAGCTTTTGTTCAGCTTGATTGATCGATCGCTGCACTTGTTCTAGGGCGGGGACATCTACAGAAATGGAAGTAATTCCCCACAGCACCAGTTGCTCAACCAACTCAGGATAGTTTACCGGAGCTTGACCACAGATGGAACAGGGAATATCTAATTTTTTCGCTGTGGTTACCAATTGTTGCATGACCGCCACCATGGCTGGATGGATGGCATTAAGCAGATCCACTCCGCCCAAGTCTCGATCGATCCCCAAAATTAACTGAGTCAGGTCGTTGCTGCCAATGGAAATCCCCTGAACTCCAGCTTTCACATAATCCTCCAAGAGAAAAACCACCGAAGGCACTTCCGCCATAATCCAAAGCTGAAACTGGGGCTGGGCTGATAACCCCACGGCTTGAACCCGCTGGCGACAAAAGCTAAATTCCTCCACCGTCCGCACAAAGGGCAGGAGCAGGGAAATATTGTTATAGCCCCGTTGTTGGACTTCTCGCAGGGCTGCCAATTCCCAATCAAATAGCTGGGGATCGAGGGTGTAGCGGAGGGTTCCTCGCCTACCGAGGACAGGATTTGCTTCTGGGGGTTCTTGGGTGTAGAGGGTGGGAAACTCAGCCGATCGCCAGTCCGCCGATCGATAAAACACGGGGCGGGGTGCAAATGCTGCGGTAAATTCTGTAATTTGATCTGCAAGGTTATTAATCACTTTTTGGGCGACCAGAGGCAGCTGATTGGTCTGGTTGGCGATGAAACCCAAACGGTTAATTTCTTGAAAGCTATCTAAGTGGTTGTTGTGGAGAATCTCCGACAGAATGAGTTCCGATCGCAACAATCCCACGCCATCAATGGGCAACTGAGCCGCCGTCCCGACTTTTTGGGGTTGACTCAAATTCACCATCAACTTAGTCCCATTGATTAGACTTTTCCAAGGCTCTTTGGGGGCGGGAGATATCTCTGGGGGGAGGAGATTTTCTGTCAGGGGTACTAATTTTTTGGGCAATCTCTCCAACACATTTCCCGACTGCCGATAAATAATCCCCTGATCTCCATCGAGGGTTAAATCTTCCCCCGTTTGGATTAACTGGGTTGCCGCCGCCACTCCCACCACCGCCGGAATCCCCAACTCCCGGGCAATAATGGCTCCATGACTGGTCATTCCCCCCTGTTCGGTGATAATCCCCGCCGCCTGCCGGAGGAAAGGCAACCATTCTGGCAACACAATCTCCGCCACCAAAATCTTTCCCGATAAACTTAGAGGTTGGGTAGGTCTCTGGGTCAAGTGTAGCGATTCTGTTCCTTCAGTTTCGGCATTTTCGGCAGCTCTGCCATGATCAGACCCTCCCCACAAAGACCCAGCAGAGGAAGGCACCCCCGCAACCATCACCTGAGCAACTCCCCTTGCTTCGCCCCTAGCTACTCCTACTCCTCTCAAGGGGACTAGGGAATTGAGGACTCTGCCTTGGGAAACTTGGGGTGTAAAATTAGTAATGGCGAGATGGGGGACATGGGAATTACCGGATGGTGAAATCTGCCAAGTCAAGCCAAAGTGAGGCATGATCATTTTTTGGAGTTGCTTACAAATTTGGCTCAAAAGAGCCAGATCCTCCTTGGTGAGGCTGTAGCTTTGTTGTTGGCTAGGGCTGAGGAGATAGGGAGTTAAGCATTCGAGGGGACTGGATTCTCGGCTGGGTAAATTCAGGCGGTAGCCCCGGTTTTTTGAGCCTAGTTGTTGTTTGAGAATAAGCCCTGTCTGGGGATGAATGGTGTAGCGATCGGGCAGGACTTCTCCTCGATCGATAGTAAAGGGAAATCCCCAGGTTGACTCAATAAATAATTGTTCTGGCTGCGCTACCACCGTCCCTGAAGCGATCGCCTCTCCCAGAGGTTGCACCAACACCGCCAGATTTACCTGAGATAGTTTTAAACCCGTCTGCCGCCAACAAAACAAATGGTGCGCACGAAATAGTTGCCCCCAGACCTGCTTCAACCCCGCCATCATTGCCTCAGACTGCGCCGGACAAACCACTGTCTCTAATATTTCTGCGGGAGATGGCAACCTTTCATGCTGTAAAAAGGGCTGCAAGATCACCAAGGGCGTAGAGATTTTTTGCAACTGCTCCGTGAGAGCCTCTAACCAGAAAGCTGGGGGACTGCCTTGGAGAATGCGGCGGCGGAGTCTTTGGGCTACATCCCTTAACTGTCGAGGTTGATGCACATCTAAATGCAAATCGGAATCATGGAGATCTGCCAGTAGCACCTCTGATTCTCCCAAAACTTCTATGTATTGCCACAGCACATCCCCCGGCAACACAAAACCGTTCACCACTGGATAGCCGTGGTGGTGGAGTTGACTTAAATAAAATGCTTGATCTCGGTAGGGAAAATTTTCTCCCAAGGATTGATCTAGCCAGTACAAATTATCCACTACGCATCATCAGTTTGAGTTTAACTATGGTCAGTTCACTCGATCGGTATTAATCTCAATAATCAACACATAATTAAAATCTCTCAAAAAGAAGTTATCACAAAAAAGTGCTAAGAGCCTTAATCTAATTGCTTTAAGAATAATTGTCTAGGGTATTTGGCTAGAAAATTTATTTTCTTAAGGATCAGACTCCTCTAACTCTCAGCTTATTTATCTATCAGCCTAATCATCGGCGCCATCATCTAATTTTCCCGACCCACTCAACCATCAAGCCGACCCTGAACCCAGCCACCAATCTAACTACCAAGGGGGCGATAAACTTGGTAATCAATGTCTGGGAAAATATTATCAATGAGTTCAACCTTGGTGAGCCAACCGCTATCTACTTTACCCGCATTCAGGTCTTCATAGAGCTTATTAAACCTTTGGAGGTGCGATCGAGTCCGGCGTACCGCATAGGGAACCATTGTCCCCGTCCGCATAATAAAAGCCCAGTCAGAAGATTGCGCCAAGAGCAACTCCCGTGCAGCCTGATTCAAAGCTCGAACTTGTAATTCATCCTCTGGTTGGTGATGACTGAGATGGATCATTCGCTCTGCTGCCTTGTGGAGATGGGGATAGACCCAAGCATTAGTTTCATTCAGCCAATACTCATGGAAGCCCTTATAACCCCAACTAGATTGGGAAGGTTTACACACCTGCTGGGTCGGATTCCCCCGGAGATAGTCGGCTAGATGGGTCATCTCGTAAGTGCCTTGATCGTACCAAGACTTGCGGAACAGGTAATCAATAAACCAAGGACCTTCATACCACCAGTGACCAAATAACTCCGCATCGTAGGGAGACACAATAATCGGCGGGCGCTTCATAATATCGTAGAGATGCTGGGTTTGCTGCTCCCGATTAAACATGAAATTGGCTGCGTGTTCTGCTGCTTTCTCCTTTGCCCAGTAAGGATCGTAAAGAGCTTTATCCGACAAACCTAAACCCCGCCCGGTGATCTTGTGGTACTTGATCCCTGTATTTTTGCGTTGTCCGTTGGGCATGATGTAGGGCTTGATGTATTCGTATTCAGCTTCCCAGCCCAAATCCTTATAAAATTCTCGGTATTCCGAAGCTCCGGGATAACCCACCTCCGAAGACCACACCTGTTGAGAAGATTCATGATCTCGCCCAAAGGCTGCCACCCCAGATTCCGTGAAAATTGGGGCATAGCTGCCATAACGGGGACGGGGACGGGCGTAGAGAATTCCGTGACCATCGGTGAGGAAATAACGCAACCCTGCATCGGCAAGCATCCGTTCCACCCCTTCGTAGTAAGCACATTCGGGGAGCCAAATACCCTTCGGTGGTCTACCAAAGGTGGCTTCGTAGTGTTCACAGGCTACTTTGATCTGCGCCCACACCGCCTGGGGATACATTTTCATCAGGGGCAGATAACCGTGGGTGGCTCCACAGGTAATAATCTCAAGATTGCCAGAGTCTAAAAATTGCTTAAAGGCGTTAACCAAATCCCCTTGGTACTGCTCCCAAGTTTTGCGGATATTGGTAAATTCTTTTTGGTAATATTCTGCTAGGTAGCGCAAATGCCCGTTGTGCTGGTTGTGGTCAATTTCCTTGGCAATCAGTTCTTCAAGTTGGGCAAAATGCTGTTCATAATGCTCTTGAAGGAGAGGATCCTTGAGCATAGAGATCAAGGGCGGGGTCATGCTCATGGTGATCTTAAAATCAATCCCATCCCGCTTTAACCCCTCAAATACTTGAATTAGGGGAATATAGGTTTCTGTAATTGCTTCAAACAGCCATTCTTCTTCTAATACATAGTCGCTTTCAGGATGTCTTACAAAGGGTAAGTGAGCATGAAGCACCATCGCAACGTAACCGATCGCCATATCTTATCCACACAATCTAGATTATCTTCAGATTTTAAGTCAAAACAGTAACTATTATTTATTACATTTATTTATCATTTTTAATTTGGGATCAAACTCTGAGATTTAAGGGGGAGAGCCGTAGGGGATCAATGGGGGATCGAGTGGGGATCAACTGGGGATCATGGGGGATCAAACTTTAGAAAGCAGATTTTGGAGGGCGGTGGCTAGGTATTGATACTGCTCTGGGGTGTTGTAGATTTGGGCAGAGATTCTAACTAGTTGTTGAGGTTGTGGGGAGTTGCTTTGCCAAGGAATAATGGGGACTTCGATCGCATACTCGTGAAATAATTTTTCTTGGACTGGGGGAATTAACTGCCCCGGAGCTGGGGTGGGGAAACTATCCGGCAGGGGAATCACCGCCATGGAGCCGATCATGGATTCTGGACAGGGTAAATCTACTTCTAGGGATTCTGCAAGCATTTTTCTGGCTGCGAGGACTTGCGATCGATTATCTTGGCGAATTTTCTCCCAACCATAGATTTTTTCGAGGAAGTCGATCGCTTCAGGAATACAAAAATAAGCGGTAGGATCCCCAGTCCCCATCCAATCAAATTCCAGATGAAAGCGGGATCGATCGATTCTGGGGGAATTCGCTCCGTGGCTAATCACGAGGGGACGGAGGGTGGCTTGAAACTCTCGCTGCACATACAAAAAAGCCGCTCCCTTGGGAGTACACAGCCATTTGTGACAGTTTCCTGTGTAGTAAGTGGCTCCTAATTCTCTTAAGTTCAACTCCACCATCCCCGGAGCATGGGCGCCATCCACTAGGCTCGGAATCCCCAATTGGTTAAGATGGGCAATTAATTCCTGAATAGGCATGATCAAAGCTGTCTGGCTGGTAACGTGATCGATCAGGACTAGTTTCGTTTTCGGGGTGATGGCAGCGATGATCGCTTGATTAATTTCAGCAGCATCTTGCAAGGGAAAGGGAATTTTCACCACAACAATTTTTGCCCCAGTGCGATCAGCCAGATAATTTAGGGCATTGCGACAGGCGTTGTATTCATGATCTGTGGTCAGGAGTTCGCTATTTTGGTCAAGATTTCCGGTGACAGCAAGGGAATTCAAAACTGTATTAACCCCGGTGGTGGCGTTGGGGACAAAAACTAGATCGGCAGGATCGGCATGGACATATTGGCTGAGGTGCGATCGAGCCTGATCTAATAATCCCTCAAATTCCCGCATGAAAAATCTCACAGGTTCCTGCTCTAGCTGGGTTCTCAGTTGCTGTTGCACAGCCAAAACAGGTAAGGGACAAGCTCCGTGGGAACCATGATTTAAAAAAGTAATTTGAGGATCGAGTCCCCAATATTGCTGCCATTGATTTACTGCCATTATGTCGTCACAAAGTTGGGGGAGTTATAATCAGGGATTTTATATTTTAAGCACTTTAAGAAACTGAATAATTCATCACAAAGGGATTATCAACCTGTTTTGAAGCATCAAGAACTTCTATGCCTACCAATTTACCTTGAATATCATAATCTATAATAATATCTTCTCTCTCCTCATCATTTTATTCAATCAGAGAGTCATCTATAGCAATCCTAAATAGACTTAGAATGAATGATTAGTTATGTATCCTTAAACTGACTCTCATGAATAACTTTCTTTTAGAACGCCACTCACCTTGTTCTTACATCATTTAAGATTGCTATATCTAACATTAAAGCTCACCGACAGCAATGAAGTGTAGCAGAATTTCCATCCAGTGCTGCATCTTGTTATATCTCATCTTCCGCCTGATATTACACTCAAAAAATTAGGCATGATTGATTTCATACACATATAAAAAATTACAGAAAAAACAATTACAAAAGTTGGAGTCAAAAAGTATAAAGACAAAACAGACATGTCATTGATTGGCTGAAGAACCTCATAGCTTATTTTTCTTGCCACTGTCAGTAGAGGTTCATGAACAGCAAACACAAAGAAGCTACAACCACTAGCCCACAACAAAAACTTTTTCAAATAAGTCGTTTCTACTATTGCTTTTGTAATATATAAAGTTGAGCTAATTCCAAGGAGTATACCGATGCTGTGTATATAGCTATTAAATATGTAATCCTTGGTTACTGTGTCAATCAAAAGAGTAACTAAGTACACGGGCAAAATTAAAGACCCGAACCGATCCAGTGAAAATAAATTAGTGTTTGAATGTGCAAAGTAAGCCCCGGCATAGAAAAATACGAATGCAGGTGCAGATGGGATATAAATCGGCCAGATATTAAGAAACCATATTGAAAAAAATACCAAGAGTAATACCTTTGGTGCTTTACTAAGAAATAGATAAATCGCTGGTGTAAATAAAACCATCACCATTAAATCTCTGATGAACCAAAACTGATATGAAATTGGTAATTTATTAATCCCAAATATTGCATTAAAATAGTCAAATATTCCAAAGGTAGCTATTGGTGCATTTCTCCCTGAAAAAAATACTTGTGTTGCAGGAATGTATTGAGCTAAGCTCAGCAATAAGAGCGTTGTGATGTTCCAGAATAAAAATGGAATAAGAAGTGTTTTTACACGAGAACATATCTTTTTTCTGTAATTCTCTACAGAAAAGGTAAATCCTAAAAAGAAAAAATATCCAGATATGAGAAAAAAAAGAGGCACCGCTATTCGAGCTAAACCTTGGGAAATAAGATCACGACAAAAATCGACCCAGTACCCTGTATTCGCCACTCCAATAGTATCGTTTGATAAGACGACTTCCGTGTGATACGCATGAATAAAAACTACTCCGATTATTAGGGGGAAATGTATTGTACTAAGTCTTTCAGATGATACACTGTCAATTGTCATTTGGATTTACTCCATTTTGTACATATAATTTCCCTATTGATCAGCTGTCTATAACCTTTACATCATTCCCAAAATCTCTTACTAGTCCGCTCCAACAGGCTTGTTAGGCTGTACTTATAGTTGAGATGTCTGAAGTTAGATGGGTATCATCCTAACACTAAGAGAACCTGAATTAATTGTTACTATCTGATGTTAGAATACACCCACATCACTCATTCGCAAATAAGTGATTCGTACTGAGTTTCCTCTAGAACTGTCACGCAAAGTTATCGTAATATTATCTATATTGGCAATAGTCCTGTCTCCATATCCAACAATCAGCAATTCTTAGTTATGGCAAAACTGCTCGATCGACAAAAACTAGAAACCCTATCCGATCGTTCACCAACTTAGAGAAAAAAGCCTTTTTGATACCATTTTTTAGTTCATACATTCTAAAATGAGGATTGTTGGTTTTCACCGTTGCTCATCACTCGTCGCAGATAGCCTTTGCATCATAGCCGATAAACTCTCGGTGGTTGGTGTGCATGGATGGTAGGTATTAGCTTGCGTCCGTTACATGTGAGTAGCAATTAGCGATCACACTACATAGCGGTGAAGTTGTACAGCAGCAGATAACCTCAAACACCTATCAATAAACTCCATTCCATACACACCAGCAATGTGTTGTGCTGCTAGCACATATTTCAATCACTATCTCTAAAATTCTAGTTATGATAGTACAAACCGAGAGTAACAATATTAAGGTAAGCGAAAATGTCCATCGCCAGAGCGTTTTTGTCCCATTCATCCAAAGATAAGGAGTTTGTTAGGGTTGTTGCACAAGAGCTGGGTCGCCAGCACTGTATTTTTGACGAGCAGGCGTTTGAAACAGGCAATGAATTTAAGCAGTCAATTCAAAATGGATTAGACTCCTCTTCAATATTTGTCCTTTTTGCTAGTAATAATTCTTTATTATCAGACTGGGTAAAAGTTGAAGTAGAAGAAGCATGGTATAGAAAGCTTGAGGGGAATTTACAAAAATCTCTCGTTTATATCATTACCGACTCAGTTGATATAGAGCAGCTTCCGCTTTGGCTAAGACGCGCCAAAGTCCAGCGTGAGAATGTGGCGAAAAGTGTTGCGAGGGGAATTCGCGCTCATCTTGATCGGTTGACTGAAGAGCGAAAAAATCCTTTTGTTGGACGAACTGATGATATTCAGGCTCTACAAGAAGCTTTGACCCCAGCAGATGTTGCATTTCCTCCACATATCTTATTTGTGACTGGATTACCAGGAATAGGACGTAGGTCACTCATTCAACAAGTCGTAGAAAGTAGTCTTGGTCTGAAACCTTTAAAGAGACCTTTTCGTCTTGGGGAGGGGTTTAGCATTCAAGATATTTGTATCTCTGTCGCTGATTTAACTGAGCCATACAATACAGATATACACTTTCAGGAAATCATGAAGGAGATTCAAGCACTCTCTAAAGAGAATGCATTAGATAGAACGCTCTTGAATCTTCGTAGAATGACAAGTAATGGTGAGCTTCCGATTTTTTTAGATGAAGGTGGATTATTCGATAGTGATGGAAATATTTCCGAACCCATCCAGTCAATAATCAAAAAACTTTCGCCAAATGATGAAGCATATATAGCTTTTGTATCTAATCGTAGACCATTTAATGTCAATGAGCTTATTGCAAAAATCCGCCTTCATCCTCTTAAAACAGAAGATCAGAAGTTACTTATTAGAACCTTAGATAGGAAGTATATGAGGGCTAATAGCTCAAGACAAGAGCCTTTGAAACCTAATGAAATATCTGAACTTGCAGACTATACTGCTGGCTACCCACCTTCAGCCTATGCTGCAATGGAATTAGTAGAAGAAGATGGTATTGACATTGTGTTAGCAGACAAAACTAAATTTGTAGAACTGAGAATCGATCAATTTCTTAAACATTTTTCAAAGGAAAGCTTATCTGAAAGTGAAAAGAATATTCTTTGTTTGCTTGCTAGTTATAGTCCTTTGCCGTTAAAAATTATTGCATCAGCCATTTCACAGGAAATAGGGAGTGCTGGTAAGAGTTTGTCACGCCTAATTGATCTATCCTTTGTTGTTGTGGAGGATAAACTATATCGAGTATCTGATCCGATTGAAGATGCTGCAATTAATGCTTTTGGATTGCCAAGTGTTGAAGTGATGAAAATTCTAGTTAAATCCATACTTGAACTAATTGATAATCGCGATTATGAGGAACAACGTCTTGACCTGCACCGTATTCTTTATAGAGCATCTTGGTATCTCAAAGATAGGAATCTTGAGAGTAGAATTATCTTTTTGTTTAATGACCTAATTAAGACTATTAAAACCTTATATGATCACGAAAGGAATTATTCTAAAGTTATTGAAGCTACCGAAGTGGCACTAAACAAGTGTAACAGTAAATCTGACTACGAAACAGTCATATCATATAGGGCTAAGGCATTTATCCATCAAGAAAAATGGCAGGAAGCAGAACAAGAAATACAAAGATTGAGAGAATATGCTCCATTACGAAATGTCTATTATTTAGAAGGCTTTCTAAATCGAAAGCAGCGAAAAAATCAGGATGCTATTAATTCTTACTTAAAGTCACGCAGCAGTGGAAGGAATGATGAAGCCCTCAATCGAGAACTTGGACAGTGCTATTTCTTTGTTAGGGATTATGAAAAGGCAAATGAGTGTGTTAAAAAGGTATTACAGAGTCAGCAAAATAGAAAACGTGTTAATTTTTATGCCTTAGATTTACAGGCTCAAATAGCTATAGCACTAGGGGATGAAAATCTTGCAAGAACATCTATTGATCAACTGCAACCTATTGATACGTCTGCATACTATTACCGGAAATCAAGATTTGAGTTTTTACTAGGAGATAAGTATGTAGCAGAACAATATGCTGAGAAAGCTAAATCCGAGAATAGCAATCCTAGATTTCAGACTTTATCTCACCTAGCATTATGTAAAATTGTAAATGGAAAAGTAGATGAAGCAGAGAGTATATTGGATGAGATAGATCAAAAGTTTGTAAATATTTATTTGGATATCCGTAAAGGATTACGAACAAGACTTGCAATTGCTCGTAAACGGTATGAAGATGCTTTTTATCTCAGTAACGATATTAAAGATAAGGCAAGTACATCTTACAAAGGTATTAGACGAGATGTTTTACAAGGATACTTAAGCACCTGCGTCTTATCTGATAGCGAACGGATTAAACTTGATATGGAGCTAAAAAAATTAAGGGTTGATTTAGCAACTATTAACGAAGCTGAATTAACACCTGATATTGATAGTTATTTTTATCTTGATTAAGAGTTAATCAACCCCAGCAATTACAGCAAGAGCTTTAGCGTACTGCTCCAACTCTTGTCTAAGAGTATCTAATTCTGAGTAAAGAGTACTTTCTTCAGACCAATTCTTCTCATGCTCCTTAAAACTAAGTCCCGCAGGTTTCTGCGCTTCCCAAGCTTGCAACTTTGGATGCCATTTTGCAAGGAAAGGACGCAAACCATTGTTCAGCACAGCAATAGCAATACCTCCTACGGAATTATGAGAAGCTCCAACATCCGGTCCCGCATCCTTGAGAATTTCTCGAGTTGTTCCAAAAAGGCTATAGAGTGATGTTAGTGATTCCCCTAAAAGTCCTTGATCAGTTTCTAATGGTTGTACAGCTACTCGCGTAACAAGTTCAATATATAACGACCACGCTGCTCTACGCTCCGTGGGATCAGCTTGCCACTCAGCTGAGCCAATTCCAAACGGAAGGCTGACTGATACTTTTCTCAAAACAGCGGGATCTTTACGAGCCATAATTCTTACTTCCTCCATTCCCTTGTTCACTTTTACCTATTCTATCGCTTACAGCCTTTGATAGGAATCAAGGGTGTCAAATTTAGTATCATTTTTTAGTTGGTACGTTCTAAAATGAGAACTTCTGACAGAAAAGTTAACTTGCAACCAAAAGGGGCTTTTATGTATGGGTATGCCTTGTGAAGTGAATAATATTCTCAAGTTAAGTCAGCAACAGGGCTATCCGGCTCAATTAGTGCCAAGAGCTGATCATCAAGCCTCTAAGAGCGGTTATCGGATCATTCCTATCGATGTACCGATTCCTCTTGTAGATGAGAATTGGTTTGCTCATGCAGATATCATCATCAGAAAACTCACTTGGGAAAACGGTGAAACCTCTGTTAGTTTTGAAGTTGACAGGATTTATGATGTGCCTTTCTGCATGAAATAGAATAATTATGCTTGGGTCTAGGATGAAGCATGTTATCTAATTTGGCTAATGGCTAAAGTGGCGGATGCCTGTGAGAACCATGATTAAACCTAGATCATTAGCAGCTTGAATAGAATCCTTGTCCCTGAGACTGCCCCCCGGTTGGACGATCGCCCGAATCCCTGCCGCTGCCGCAGTTTTTACCGAATCATCAAAGGGAAAGAAACCATCACTAGCCAAGTAACCTCCTTGGGATCGATCGCCCGCCTGTTCGAGGGCAATTTTCACCGAGCCGACCCGATTCATCTGTCCCGCCCCAATCCCCAGAGTAGTGAGATTTTTAGACACCACGATCGCATTAGATTTCACATGCTTGACAACCTGCCACGCAAACAATAGTTCTCGTAACTCCTCTGGACTGGGCTGGTGAGTGGTGACAACTTGCCAATTTTTAGTAGAAGCAAATACTTCCTCTGGTTCTTGGACAAGGAACCCCCCCGCAATAACTTTTACTGTGGGCGGAACTTCTGGGGAATTGCTAGAGATAATCAGCAAATCTGGGGTAATGAGGAGGCGGATATTCGGCTTCGTTGCCAAAATAGCTTGGGCTTCTGGATCACAGCCGGGGGCGACAATACATTCAAGGAAAGTTTTAATCAGGGATTGCGCCGTAGCCAAATCAAGAGGGCGATTTAGGGCGACAATTCCCCCAAAGGCAGAAACAGAATCCGCAGCAAAGGCTCGATCGTACGCCTCTACCAAAGTGCTACCTGTGGCAACACCGCAGGGATTAGTGTGCTTAATAATGGCGGCGGCGGGAGTATCCGTAAACTCGACAATCAACTGCTTGGCAGCTTCCAAATCTACTAAATTGTTGTAGCTTAATTCCTTCCCTTGGAGTTTAGTTGCTGCTGCCCAGCCCGTAGGTTGATCCCCGGTTTGATACCAACTTGCGGCTTGGTGAGGATTTTCGCCGTAGCGTAGGGTTTGGAGTTCTTTGCCTAGGAGGGAAAATTCTTGGGGTAGAGGGTTAGCGGTTTCTTGATCTGGGGCTTGATCTAGATTTTGAGTTTGGGCAGTGAGATATTGAGCGATCGCCTGATCATAGGTAGCGGTGTGGGTAAAAACTTCTTGAGCGCAGGTTCGCCGAAACTCTAAGCTGGGTTCCCCTTGGCGGAGTTGTTCTAGATAGGTTGGGTAATTCGCAGGATTGCATAGCACCGTGAGGTAAGCATGATTCTTAGCCGCAGCCCGGAGCATGGCAGGGCCCCCGATATCGATTTGCTCGATCGCTTCTTCTAGGGTCACTCCCGGTTTAGCAATGGTTGCTTGAAAAGGATAAAGATTCACCACCACGAGGTCGATCGATCGGATATTATTCGCCACCAAATCTGCCGCATCTTCAGGGATATCCCGCCGGGCTAAAATTCCCCCATGAATCCGGGGATGCAAAGTCTTCACCCGCCCCCCCAAAATCTCTGGAGAACCCGTATATTCTGCCACCTTAGTTACAGCCAAACCCGCATCCTTAAGAGCTTGAGCCGTGCCGCCACTACTAATAATTTGGCACCCAAATTCTGTAATTAAGCTCTTGGCAAAATCCACTAAACCAGTCTTATCAGAAACACTCAACAAAGCTAATTTCGACATTTAATTTTCCTCTTGAATTCCTACTTTCTCTATATCTGCTTCTTGGGGTTCCATGAAACTCATAATCACTCCTGCCACAGGAATAGCGAGGAAAACACCCAATAATCCGGCGATTCTCGCTCCCACAAATAAAGCAATAAACATAACTACCGGACTAATATTAATAGAATTTCGTAAAATATGGGGTAATAAAAGATTTTCTTCAATTTGTTTGATAATAAAACAAGCAGCTAATACTTGTAAAGACGTAGTTAAACTTTGGGGTAAAATCAATAGGCAAATTAAGCCAATGCCAATACTAGAGCCGACTCCGGGAATAAAGTCAAAAATCCCTGCTACTACTGAAAGAAATAGAGCAAAAGGTACTTGTAGAGTTAAGAGAATAATGAAAGTTGTCACACTAAAAAATACCGCAAGGATTAATCTTCCCCAGAAAAATGCCAAAAGATTATATCTGACTGCCTCCGTCACCCTTGCCTGTAAATCCTTCGGGAAAATCCGAATTACTAGTTGCCAAATCTTGCCATCATCTAGGATCATGAAAAAGCTAACGATACTCACAAAAGCCAAATTAAATAAATTAGAAATCAAGCTTTGAAGAGTCCCTAGGAGTAATCGTAATAATTCTAAGAATTGAGTCCGAATTTCTGACTCCAACTGCCCAATATTAACTTGAATATTTCTTTCATTGATAAGTATTTGTAACTGTTTGATAATTGGCTGGGTTGTTGAGAGTAAATCTGCTAGGAGGGTAGATAGTTGTTGCCCTTGAGAAATAACTGTAATCCCGATCGTGATGCCAATGCTAGTTAGGAATAACCCACTAGTTAGAAAAACAATCATGATCGCTAGGGGACGGGGAACAAATCGCCCTAGCCAATTGACGGGATAGCTCAACAAAAAAGCTGCTACTGCGGAAATGCTAAAAATTACAACTACGGTTTCAAAATAAACCAGCAGCTGAGTAATTGCCCAGCCACAGGCAAAAATTAAAAGGAACCGAATTAGGGTTGAGTTGCTGAAGTGTTTCAAGGGGAAGGAGGTAAAGGAGGTACAGGGAGGTAAGGGGAGGTACAGGGAGATAAGAGTTTAGAGAAATTAGGGATGGGAAGGCTTATTGAATTTAGATTGAGAATTTAGATTGAGAATTTAGATTTTAGTAAAGGGTTTAATGGCAGATTTAATTATCTTCCTTGAGAGTGTAATTCATTGATTACGTTAGCACATTCTTGGGTGGTGGTTTCTAGGTCGGCTCGGTTGGTGGAAGGGGGGGCGGGGATGACTGTGCCAATGCGGATGGTGATAGGGACTGGGTGGGGTAGGGATGAACCTTTTTGGAGAATTTTCTCGGTTCCCCAAAGACTAACGGGAAGGATGGGAGCTTTTGCCATGGCAGCAATGAGGGCAGCACCTAGCTTGGGATCGGTGATTTTGCCGTCTATCGATCGAGTCCCCTGCAAGAATACTCCCGTAGCCCAGCCTTGGTTGAGAGAATTCATCGCTGATTTGAGGGCTGCTCGATCGGAGGCTCCCCGCTTCACTGGATAAGCTCCATACAATTTCATCCCCTGTTTTAACACCGGAATCTGAAATAACTCTTCCTTTGCCATAAAGGCGACTGGACGGCGCATCGCACAAGCCAAGAGGGGCGGGTCAAATACACTGGCATGATTACTCACCACGACTAATTTTCCCTCATTGGGAACCTGGTCTGCTCCATAAACCCTGCCTTGAAAATAGGTATACAGAGCAGGACTAACTACTGACCATTTGAAGAGGTAGTAGAGCAGGAGGCTGGCAAAGGGTTCACGGCTTGGTTCCATAGATTAGTAGATTAGTCTTTCAGATTAACATCGGTTTTCGATCGAGAGGAGTCGGTCAAATCATCAGTAAAGTTTCAGGGAAATCTTAGGGAAATAGGTTAGAAAGTCCTAATAATTGACCCCAAACACTCCATGACTAGTCTAAAGCACCACTCTACCCCTGTCGACAATTTATCCAGTTTCCGCCAAGAGTTATATGGGGAAAGTGTGTCTTCATCTAGCTGAAAAACGCTGTAATTATTGAAGTTATTTAATATTGGGTATTGATTAAACAAATTTATAAATGAATTAACTGAAATTAAGCTATTAACTTAAGCCATTAACATTTTTGGTATTTGATTACACCTATTTTCAGTAATTAAAGCTACATCACTTCAATATTTATAATATTTACTGCTTGTATTTCATAAATACTTGTGTAATACTCTTTTCAAAGTACACAATTCTGATCGAGTTACTGGAGATTTATTTCTAATTTGGCTCTTAAGGAGACTAAAGTTGTTGAGAGACTATTGCCCTGCACTCCCGCCTAGTAGCTTTTGTTTCCATTAACTCCAGTAGCTTTTATTTCCAGTAGCTTTTGTTTCCATTAACTAATGATATTCAGTATTGAGACTAATTCAGGTTCAGCAAGATAAGGTTCAAAGCGAAATTTTAGGAGGTTTTTAATGCAAGTTCTCTGGTTTATTCCTACCCATGGTGATGGGAGATATTTAGGTACGAGACAGGGTGGTCGAAGCATGACCTTGGATTATCTCCAGCAGATTGCCCAAGCAGTAGATAGTTTGGGTTATACAGGAGCTTTACTGCCTACGGGTCGATCGTGTGAAGATGCGTGGATTGTGGCTGCTTCCTTGATTGCCGTCACTAAAAAAATGAAATTTCTTGTAGCAATTCGACCGGGAATTATTTCTCCTACCTTGTCGGCTCGGATGACCGCTACCTTCGATCGCCTCTCCCAAGGACGTTTAATTATTAACGTAGTTACTGGTGGCGATCCTCTCGAATTAGCCGGAGATGGGGTTCACCTCAGCCACGATGGACGCTACGAATTAACTAATGAATTTCTCACAGTTTGGCGGCAGATTACAGCAGGAGAAGTTGCCAATTTTCAAGGAGAACATCTTGATATTAAAAATGGCAAAATTGTTTTTCCTCTGGTGCAACAACCCCATCCGCCCCTATGGTTTGGTGGCTCTTCCCCGGCAGCGATGGATGTGGCAGCAAAACATATTGATGTGTACTTAACTTGGGGAGAACCACCTCAACAGGTATCAGAAAAGATTCAAAAAATGCGGGAACTGGCAGCAGCTCAGGGAAGAACTATTCGTTTTGGGATTCGCCTCCATGTGATTGTCCGAGAAACTGAGAGCGAGGCTTGGGATGCAGCTAATAATCTCATTAAATATCTTGATGAAGATACGATCGCGGCGGCGCAAAAAGCTCTAGCTAATGCTGATTCCGAAGGGCAAAGACGGATGGTACAACTCCACCAAGGCGGAAGTAAAGATAAAGATCAATTAGAAATTAGCCCCAATCTCTGGGCAGGAATTGGTTTAGTCCGGGGCGGAGCCGGAACTGCTTTAGTTGGGAGTGTACAGCAGGTAGTCGATCGCATGTTGGAGTATTACAAATTAGGCATTGAAACTTTTATTTTCTCTGGGTATCCCCACTTGGAAGAAGCCTATCGTGTTGCTGAGTTATTACTTCCAGAACTACCTCTAGAAAGTCCTGTAGTAAATACACCTAGTCCAGTATTTAGTCCCATCGGCGAAATTATTGGCAATCAAAGTTTCCCTCAACCCAAAGTAGAAAATCTAACTACAGCTTCTTAGAGAAATATTTTGACTTTTATGTTCTCTAATTAAGTTTGTAAATCAGGATTTTGTAATTAATATCTAATAGAGAAACTGAACCTATGTATAGTTATTCTCAAAAACAAACTAATCCTCGATCAGCTAATTCAATTAGTTCAAATGATTCTAAGCAATTTATTCTTAGGCAAATCATTTCTCGGCAGATTATCCCTTGGATAGTCCCGATTGTCTTAATTATTATCTGGCAAATTTTAGTACAAGCTAATATTATCTCTACCAGAGTCCTCCCCGCCCCGACAGCAGTAGTAGAAGCTGGAATTCGTCTCACAGCCAGTGGTGAGCTATTGAATCATGTAGTAATCAGCGGCGGTAGAGCGATCACAGGATTTATTATTGGTGGCATTATTGGCTTAGGTTTAGGTCTATTAAATGGATTATTTCCCTTTGCAGAGAAAATCCTTGATACATCCATTCAAATGATTCGTAATATCCCCCACTTAGCCTTAATTCCTCTAGTAATTCTCTGGTTTGGAATTGGAGATGAGGCTCGTTTATTTCTAGTTGCTTTAGGCGTATTTTTCCCGATTTATATCAATACTTTTCATGGCATTCGTTCTGTAGAGCCGGGGTTAATTGAAATGGGCAAAGTTTATGGCTTAAATTCATGGGAACAACTTTGGCAAATTGTCTTTCCCGGAGCTTTATCTTCCATCTTGGTTGGCATTCGGTTTTCCCTAGGAATTATGTGGCTAACTTTGATTGTCGCCGAGACGATCGCCGCAGATTCTGGAGTTGGTTATATGGCGATGAATGCTAGGGAGTTTCTGCAAACAGATGTCGTAGTTTTGAGTATTATTATCTATGCTTTATTAGGCAAAATAGCTGATAGTGTGGCTAAATTTTTAGAGTCTAAGTGGTTAGCTTGGAACCCTAATTATCAAGTATCTAACTAGCTTCCCTAGGAACATTACTAATATTGCCAGATATTCTTGGAGCTAATTCTTAAAACTAATGAAGGCTTAAAGCTCAATTAACTCTCAATTAACTACTTAACTAAACTAATCAATAAGGAAAAAGCTATGACTAATCAACAACGAGGGATTCAAGTTCAAGCGTGGAATTTAACTAAACAATTTGGTGGGGTTTCTGTTCTTAATTCTCTGAATTTAGAAATTAAAGCTGGAGAATTTGTGGCGATCGTGGGGCGGAGTGGTTGCGGCAAAAGTACCCTCCTGCGTTTGGTAGCTGGATTGGAAACTCCTAGTGATGGTGGAGTGTTGCTAGATGAATCACCGATCGCTCAACTAAGCTCAAGGGTGCGAGTAATGTTCCAAGATGCCCGGCTATTACCTTGGCGACGAATAATCGAAAATGTGGGTTTGGGTTTACGGAATAACTGGCGATCGCAGGCGCACTGGACTTTGCAACAGGTGGGTTTAGGTCATCGGTCAAAGGAATATCCATCAATTCTCTCTGGGGGACAGCGCCAACGGGTAGCTCTAGCAAGGGCTTTAGTCAGCAATCCCCGGTTACTCCTCCTCGATGAACCCCTAGGAGCTTTAGATGCTCTTACTCGCCTAGAAATGCAGGGTTTGATTGAACATCTCTGGCAAGAGCAGGGATTTACTGCCCTTCTTGTTACCCATGATGTAGAAGAAGCCATCGCCCTGGCTGATCGAGTCATTGTGATTGCCGAAGGCTCGATCGCCCTAGACCTCACCGTCGATCTGCCCCGTCCTCGTCCCCGAGAAACTGCGGAATTTACTGATCTCAGAGAAAAACTCCTCGCCCAAGTCATGCATAAAGAACCAGCCCTATCCTCCCCAGCCTCTTACAGCAGACAAGAGCTGGCTTTTACCTAGCACCACCTTTAATCCAGAATAAACTTTTTAGGAGGTAAACCTATGATTCCTCAGTCTCAGCAAAAATCTTGGCAAAAATCTTGGCAAAATCTATTTAGTGCCTTGTTTTCTGGAACTCGACAAATTTTTCGTAGTGCCTTTTTCTATTGGTTTGGTATCGGTTTAGTTCTCACAATCAACCTCGCAGCCTGCACCAGTAGCCAACCCACCGCTAACACACCCAGCCCCACAACTAGTCCCACAGCCTCTGCAACAACCCAAACAGTCCGCATCGGCTACCAAAAATCTTCAGAGCTAGCAATTCTCAAATCTAGAGGTGATCTAGAAAAACGCCTGAATCAAGAAGGTTACAATGTTACTTGGAATTTATTTCAAGCAGGTCCCCCTCTGCTCGAAGCTCTCAACACTGGCAATGTAGACTTTGGTGGCACAGGAGATTTGCCCCCCATTTTTGCTCAGGCGGCGGGTGCGAAAATAACTTATGTTGCTAGCACTGAACGTAATCCCGAAACTCAAGCAATCATTGTCCCGAAAGATTCTCCCTTGCAGCAAGTGACCGATCTCAAGGGCAAAAAAGTTGCTTTTGTTAAAGGCTCCAGCGCCCATTATCAACTAATCAAGTCTCTTCAAGAAGTCAATTTATCTCCCGATGATATCGAAGCAGCACCCCTGCCCCCTGCGGATGCTCGGATTGCCTTTGAGCAGGGTAAAGTAGATGTTTGGGTCGTTTGGGATCCTTTCTTAGCGGCGGCTGAATCTACGGGGAATGTGCGGATTCTCAAGCAAAGTGGTAAGCGGCGCACCTATATGTTAGCTTCTCAGGATTTTGCCAAAACTCAGGCTCCTGCCATCAAGACAATTTTAGAAGAACTGAAAACGGTGCAGGCTTGGGCAATCAGTAAACCGAGAGAAGTTGCCGACCTTTTGGCTCCTGATTTAGGTATCCCCGTTCCAGTGACAGAAACAGTAGTAAAAAGACAGGGTTGGACTTTGGAACCCATCACTGATGAACTAGTAAAAACTCAACAGACGATCGCCGATACCTTTTTTGAACTAAAGCTAATTCCGAAAAAGATCAACATCAAAGAAAGTATTCTTACCCCAGAAGAGTATGCTAAATTCCTTCCCAAAACCTAACTCCTAGATCAGCTAAACCTAACCCTATAATCTGAGATTGATTACCGATTTTTCTGTTTTAGTCTCAGATTTTTTAGTGTTCATTTGAGGCTATTAACATTGATTGTAGACTAGACATTGATGGAAATATATTATCCCAAATTTTTCGATAAGCTCGATAAAAAAAGAGTCCAGAATTAACTGAACTCCCCTTAAATTTCTTGGGATTACTTTTTGAAATAACCTAATCCCTGTTTATTCCCTTGGGAGCATGGCGATCGGGTTAACGGCGCCTCTTCCTGTCGGATGAATTTCAAAATGGAGGTGGGGCCCGGTACTAAAACCAGTACTACCCATCTCTGCTACCTGTTCACCTTGAGCTACTTCCTGCCCTTGCCGGACTAATACCCGGTCATTGTGAGCATACAAAGTGACACTGCCATCTGGATGCTCAATTTCCACCAGATTACCATAGCCACCACTATTCCAGCCTGCGGTAATGACCACACCGGGAGCCGCAGCCACAATTGGAGTGCCCACAGGAGCTGCAATATCAATACCTCTGTGCATTCTTCCCCAGCGTTGCCCATAACCAGAGGTCAAAATACCTTCGGCTGGCCAAATATAGCCATTAAATTGGGCTGGACTATCGGGGAGATAGCTGTCTGCGGGAGCTAGGGGTGGTAATTCTGGCGAGACCAGTTGTCCGATCGGAACTTGGAGCATCGGGTTGTAGTTAGCCCCCTGAGTCGGTGCTGCCGCTACAATTTGTGGAGAAGCAGTAACCTGAGATGGGGAAGAGGGGGATGCTTGGGGGAACTGCCCACCCACACTAGGCTGAAACTCTGGATTAACTCTCTCAGTTCTTTGGGGAGTTGCGATCGAAGGATTAGCAGCCACAGTTCTTTCCAACACCGGACTGGGAGATTGGTTGAGGTTAGACAGAACAGGTTGATTTGTTCTTTGTTGTTGGTATTCTCCCCGCATTCTCCGAATATCATCCCGCAATCTTTGGATAACTAGCTCATCTTGGTTGAGTTGATTGGTAGTGGGGACAGAATCCTCCATGACCCTGCCAAAGAAGTTACTAGGAGTTGCTTGGGGTAGGGAAGCCACCGTTGCCGTGGGCAGGGGTAAAGGGGGCGTTACTCCTAAGGAGTTATTATCTCGAGTGCCTCTAACAGGGGAGAGGTTTTCAGGAATAACACTACTAGCAGTGTTGGGAATTGTGATTCTTTGGTCAACTAAAATGCGGTTCGGATTAGTTAATCTATTGGCAGCAATTAGTTCTTGACGGGTAGTGCCATAACGCCGAGCGATCGCATCCAGAGTTTCTCCGGGTTGGACGCGGTGAACTTCAGCACGCCGTTGCTCATTAGTTGGGTCTGGAGAAGGCAAGATAGATTGAGAATCGGGAGAAGAGTTGAAAGCTATGACCCTCGAAGATTCTTGTCCGTCAGTACCATTACTTGACCAACCAGAAGATTGCTTATTCCCACTGGTGACACCACCTTCGCTAGCGGGACTATTCAACCATCTACCACCAACACCAGTATTCACACCAGTATTAACGACTACAGGGGCGGGAGGGACAGCATTGAGGCTCTCTGGTTGGGGGCGATCGACAACACTATTATCGATACCGTTGGCATTAATATTATTCAGGGTCTCTGCACCAGTAGCAGGAATAGTTCTCATCGCTGTGGTAGCTAGGGAATTGATCCCAGATATCATGGCAGATTTCCCTTGGGAGTATCGAGCAGACAATTGTTCCGCCGCCGCTGTCGAAGCCACCACGATCGGTCTAGTCGGTTGACTCGTTATGTTTACTTGCTGATCTGGTGCTTGAGGATTATTTTGATCACCACTAGCAACGTTATTGTTGTCAACTCCAGTCCTAGGACTAGAATTTACATTAAAAGTTTGATTTGTAGCTGGATTTATAGATGTTGTAGATGAATTTGTAGTTGAACCTGATGTTGAGTTTGCTTCGAGGCGGAGGTTTACTCGTTCCGTTGCTTGAGAATTGGTGAGCCAACCAGAGTTTCTATTTACGCTTGCTGTTGTCGAAATATTACTGGGTAATGAAGCATCAATGGTTGGATTAACTGTCGGACTGGCTGTAGGAATTGCCGAACTAACGGAAGGATTGCTTTCTGATTGCCAACCGCCTAGGGTTTCCTTGAGTCTATCCCGTTCTCCCCGTAGATTTTGGAGAGCAGCATTTTGCCTATTTTGGAGCTGAGAGTTATCATTAAAAGTAGAGTTATTTGCATTTACCCCCCCAGAGGCAAAGCTTGCAACTCTCTGGATTTGAGCTTTGGGGACAACGTAGGTGGGGGAATTACTATCTCCGGTTTCACCTAACTGAAATTCGTGAGTACCAGAGGTAGGAATTTTTAGGGTCTGACCAACGGCGATCGTAGCCTTGACATTGAGATTATTTGCTTGAGCAATGGCTTCAGAGGATACCTGATATTTTTGAGCCAGTTGCCAAAGGGTTTCCCCAGACTGTACCTGATGATAAATTGCCGATGATATGGGAGTAATAACCACAGGAGGTTGGGGCTGTACTGCCGCCCTTGGCTCTGGAGAATTACTAGATTGTGCTGGAGATTGATTAGAAATTTGTGTAGAAGCTTGCAAGCCAACTAGGGGAACATTTGATGTATTTACTGACGTGTTACTTAATGAACTAGCTGACGGATTTAGGTTGTTTCCCTGAATATTTGTCTGGATATTTGCCGGACTGCTACTAGATTGCTCAGGATTAGCAGGATTTACTGTCGGGCTGACGATCGAAGGCTCAACAGCGATCGCTTCATCACCTTGGTTGGGGATAAATACCCCGGAGGCTCCGAGGGAAAGAGCCAGACCTAGCATGGCGGCTGACTTATAGGCACGGCGGTTAACTTCTGGGCTATTGGCTTTATCTTCCAATGATGGGTGAAGTTGCCCTTCAGTGTCGGCTATACCGCCAAGCAAGTAATTGGTTTTATCCGTGTGTGTTGGTTTCAAAAAAGACCTCCTTAGTGTGACGAGCGACGAACAGGTTTTTTGAATACAGAACCTGCCCTGTAATGATATTTATCACTACTCACTGTGATCAAGATCACAATGCAGCAAGCATGTTTGTAAGAATAACCTGATTCTTGAAGTTATGCAACTTTACACAACTCAAAAATTTCTCTAACTAGGATTTCCGATTCCAACTTTCCTATATGACTGGGGAACTCAAGCCTTGTTTAGGGAAGTGGTGAACTAGTTACATTATTGACTCCTCTATACAGGAATCTGTAGCTAGATTCGGAAACCTTGGAAAATTCAGATGACTATTTATAACTGGATTTTTAGGATTGTCTTAGATACCGGAATTAACTCTAGTTGCTGAAGAGCTACTCTCGGTAGTGGGAACCCTCTTGTGAAATTTAAGACACATTAGGTAGAAATGACAACAGTAGATGTCCTGATCCTATTGTTGAATCTCAATTCCTGTCTCCTTGACATTAGCAATGGCTAGAATGTCTAAGATCATTGCCAAAAAAGACTTTGCAGGGTATGGACAAGCCGAATGACATTGTTGTTGGGGTTGTGTTCAGCTCCGTTGCTAACAAAAAAATCTGATATGAATTTCTTATGGAAGTTTTGTTAGTTTGTATCTCAGATAACTGAATTTCCTATAAATAAAGAATTTTGAGTAGAGGAATTGGTACCGGGATAGAAAGCAATTTTAATAAAGGATGATCAAGCAAATTATTCTAGGGTTCCTAGTTGACGGAGGGATTCAAATAAGCCGATCGCCGCACTTACAGACAGATTCAGGCTACGGACTCCTTTTTCTTTCATCGGGATATATAGAGTAGCATCACTGCTAGCAATAATTTCTGGGGGCAAGCCGTCGGTCTCACTCCCAAACAATAACCAGTCTGTGGGCTGAAATTGAAACTGAGTATAACTACTCTTTCCCCTCGCACTAAAGCTAATACACCTACCACCTCTAGTTTTTTGGAGGGCTGTAAAATCTTGCCAAGACTGATGGTAGTGGAGGTTGACATAACCCCAGTAGTCTAATCCGGCTCGTTTTAGGTATCGATCGCTAATCTCAAAACCTAGGGGGGCAACTAGATGTAACTCGGTTTGGGTGGCGGCACAACTCCGGGCAATGTTCCCAGTATTGGGGGGAATTTGGGGATGGACTAAAACAACTTGTGGCAATTTTTAGAGGGATAAATAAAGGACAAAAACAAAATAAAGGGGGGGATCATGACAGGGCGGGAGATCAGTGAATGATAGATATTTCTGATATCACCCCATCAAATCTGAACCATAAGATATTTTCATCGAAAATTACCTCATGAATTCTAAAGAATTAACTAAATTTGGCAAAAAAATCGGCGATCGACTCTAGTAATTCTCAGTTATTAAACTCAGTCATTAAACTCAGTTTTTCAATTAAAGCCGCAAATTTAGCCTAAAAATACAAACTTAAAACACGCAACCTAGAATTATCGAGTCAATTCAAGGAGACTAATTAAGCAGCCATGGGATAACACAAGCTCTCAGCTAGTTCCTGTTCTTGGGCTTCGATCGAGACAATGGCATTTTGGACAACTTGGGTAGTATCTTGACTGACAGCGTACTCTGCTAACCATTGCTGGGCGGTATTTCCAGTACGGAGGAGTTTTTTGACTGGCAAGAGGAAGCAACCAAAACCATTTTGCTTAGCCGTGGGGTGGGCAGTTTCGAGGAGTTCCCCAATCCAGTCTTTGGCAGTAATGCTTCTCCCGTCTTGCCAGTGTTGGAGGGTTGCCTCAAGGCTCGATCGAGAGGCTGCGGCTTCGTTAGCATCGGTGAGGGTGATTAGTTCCTCTGGGGTAAATTGACTACTAACTAGGGGATCAAGATTGGGGTCGGCGATTAATTGTCCTAACCGGGCTTCTAACAGGGCTGTAACCGCGAGGAGAGCGATCGGGTCAACGATTAGATCACAAATTCGTAATTCCAAACGGTTGAGATTGTAGGGGCGATGATCTCCATTGGGACGCACCGAAGTCCATAAATGGCGAATATTCTGCATGGTTCCCTTAGCTAGTTGCTCCTCTGTCCATTGAATATGATGGGCGTGGCTGGTGAAGAGGGGAACGTGGGCGGGGGTTTTTGGGAAGACTCCCCAACGGGTGGAATGGTAGCCCGTAACTTGACCATTGAGAAAAGGGGAAGAGGCACTCATGGCTAGGTACAGGGGCGCTTCCACTCGGACAAGGCGACAGGCTCGAAATAAAAGCTCTGGGTCACTAATGCCGATATTAATATGGACACTGGCAGTGACGACTTTTGTATGGTAGGTCTGTTCAATGTAGCTATGGTAAGGATTTTGGGGATCGGAACGATAAAATTCATCGGCTCCTCCCAGAGACAAGGTGCTACCGGGAATGAGGGTATAGTCACCGAGGGTTTTCAGGTAATGCCGGAGTTGTTGGCGGGGACGGACAAGGGCGCAGAGGAGGCGATCGTAACTAGCTAGGGGAGCGGTGGTATATTCCACATTCCGGTTATCTGGCTCCCGGACAAACCCATCAAGGTTGGCAACGATGCGATCGGACATGCCGACGATTTCCCCTTGGGGCGTACCAGTATAGATTTCAATCTCAAACCCTTTTAGCAACACAAGCTCTCCCCAAAATTAAATAACTTCTTTCCCTATTTTAGGATATAGCCGGACTTGATGGCACAGAATTCTCGATAAGCCTAAGTATTAATAGTCTAGTTTTTATTGTAGAACGCTTCAGAAAATTAAAACATGCATACTAACTTACGCAAAATCATCCAAGAATTTGATGGCAAAAATTGTAGGGTTGTCTGAGCAAGTATAATAATCAAGATTATCGATAACTATGCTGATTCTGTGATTAGCTTTCAGAACTATTAATTTTTCCAACTATTCAAACTATTAAAATTATTAACCTCCTTACCTATGGCAACTTTTCTCCTTGAAGTTGGGACTGAAGAATTACCCGCCAGCTTTGTGGGTAGTGCGATCGCCCAATGGCAGACCCTCATCCCCCAGAGCCTAGCAGAGGCTTCCCTGACTACCACAGCCATCAAAGTTTATGGCACGCCCCGGCGGTTAGCAGTGGTGATCGCTGGACTCCCAGAGCAACAGCCCGATCGAGAAGAAGAAATCAAAGGGCCCCCTGCCAGTGCTGCCTTCAAGGATGGTCAACCCACAAAAGCTGGGGAAGGTTTTGCCAAGAAGCAAGGAGTAGATTTATCTGCCCTAGAAGTTCGAGCTACGGATAAGGGGGAATTTGTCTTTATTAATAAAAAAACTCCCGGTTTAGCTACAACTCAAGTTCTCCAAGATTTAATTCCTGCGTGGATTAATAAGTTAGAAGGGAAGCGGTTTATGCGGTGGGGCGATGGGGAATTACGGTTTTCCCGTCCGGTGCGCTGGCTCGTGGCACTGTGGAATGAGCAGGTATTGCCAGTGGAGTTGGTAAATGGTTCAGGAAAGGTAGTGAGCGATCGCATCTCAGCCGGGCATCGGGTTTTGCATCCCCAACCTGTAAGTATTGCCCATGCAGAAGATTACGTAACCAGTCTCAAAAATGCCTCGGTTCTGGTGGACGGAGAAGAGCGCCGGAAATTGATTACTACCCAAATTCAAGCCGCAGCTAAGAAAGTTGGTGGTGATAGTCCCTTGATTGCTGATTTATTAACAGAGGTGGTGGACTTAGTAGAATTTCCCACGGCGGTGGTGGGCAACTTTGATCAAGAGTTTTTGGAACTGCCCCCGGAAGTGATCACCGAGGTCATGATTTCCCAGCAGCGTTATTTCCCCATATATAAGGATAAAACTTACCAAGAATTACTGCCCTACTTTATTACCATCGGTAATGGTGATCCCACAAAATCAGCGATTATTGCTGCCGGGAATGAACGGGTGATCCGGGCGAGGTTAGCCGATGGACAATATTTCTACAAGGCCGATCGCACCCAATCTTTAGAAAGTTATCTGCCTAAATTAGAAACGGTAACTTTCCAAGCGGATCTGGGTTCAGTCCGAGCCAAGGTCGATCGAGTCGTTAAAATTGCGGGTTTAATCAGTCAACAATTACAACTATCCTCAGCAATGCAAGAGTCGATCGCCCGGGCTGCCCTGTTGTGCAAAGCTGATCTGGTGACCCAAATGGTCTACGAATTCCCAGAACTCCAAGGGATCATGGGGGAAAAGTACGCCCTCACCAGTGGGGAGACGACCGAGGTAGCAAGAGCCATTTTTGAGCATTATCTGCCCCGGAATGTCGAAGATAGTCTGCCCCAATCCTTAGCTGGACAGGTGGTGGGGTTGAGCGATCGCCTCGATACCCTCGTGAGTATTTTCAGCATCAATCTCCTACCCACGGGTTCTTCGGATCCCTTTGCCTTGAGAAGAGCAGCTAATGCGATCGTGAATATTACTTGGACGTTTAATCTGGGGTTAAATCTGGCGGAACTCCTGCAATCCTTGGGAGCTGGATCAAACCTAGGGGAATTTTTCTTGCAAAGAATTAGAACTCAACTTCAAGAAGACCGGGGGATTGACTACGATTTGGTAAATGCGGTCTTGGGAGAAAATGACCCAGAATATCAAGCCAGAGCTTTAACAGATTTGTTGGATGTGCGCGATCGAGCCTTATTCCTGCAATCTCTGCGATCCAATGGCGGATTAGCCCAAATTTATGAAACCGTAAATCGTTCCACCAGACTCGCTGCCCAAGGCAAACTACCGACCCATCACCTAGACCCCGTGGGTTTGGTCAATCCCCAACTTTTCCAGAAAAAATCAGAGCAGGCGGTTTATGAGGCGATCCAGAAGTTATTACCCCAGACAACTTTGGCTCAAAAAACTAGAGATTATCAACAATTAGTCAACGGCTTGGCTGAAGCTGCCCCCCAAGTAAGTAGTTTCTTTGATGGGGAAGATAGCGTCTTGGTGATGGATAGTGACCCAGCAATTAAAGAAAATCGGCTCAATCTTTTGGGCTTACTTCGTAATCATGCCAGAGTTTTGGGAGACTTTGGGGCGATCGTTAAAAGTTAAAAGTTAGAAGTTAAAAGTTAGAAATAAAAACCTGACTTTTTACCCCCCTTGATATCAGGAATTATTTACTAGATTATTTATTATGGAAACCTTTTTTACTTATCTCAATGTAGCGATCGGCCTCATTTTCATTTATATGATCTTGAGCTTATTAATTTCCGAAGTTCAAGAAAGTATTACATCTTTTTTAGAACTAAGAGCATCGGGTCTAAGAAGTAGCTTGATTAATTTGTTAGATGGTAAAAATAGCTATGATAATCCAGAAACTGCTGAAATCATGAAAGCTTTGTATAGCACTTCCCTTTTGAAATCGATGAACCAAGGTCGGAAAAACTCGATCGGTCCTTCTTATATTCCCAAAGAAGTCTTCTCTGCGGCTCTCATTGAAGTGCTAAAAACGAGATACGAAATTAGCATTGATAACCATGACAATATTGATGTCATTGCTCAAAAAATCGACCACAAACTCCACGAGTACCAAGGCATTCCCGACCCGGCTCCCATCCCTGATACGACAACTATTTCTGACTCTCTTATTGATGGTTTTGCTGATAATTACTCTAATAATTACGCTGATAATTACATTGATAATTTTCCAGAATTATATACTCCAGAACCAAATCCCCATCTCTCCCCGATCGGTTGGCAAAATCCTGAATTTGTGGACGATCCTAGTTTTTATACACCGCCCTTGGGATGGCAGGATGCTGAAACCCGGCCTAGTACAGAAGATGCAACTACTGATGGGGCTAACCTAGGCTGGCAAAATCCTGAGTCTGGTACGGCGGCAAGTTTTTATACCCCGCCCCTTGGTTGGCAAAATCCTGAACCAGAAGTTGCGGCTACAAATACGGCTGATAATTCCCTTGATAATTCCCTTGATAATTCCCTTGATAATTCCCTTGATAATTCCCTAGAAACTACTGCATCTGATTATGCTTCCTTGGGTTGGAATAGTCCCGGATTAGAAGCAGCTTATACTCCCGATCCCTTGATTGATAATTTGATTGGAAATCTGCCCGTTGATAGCTATGAACCAACTCTAGGACTTCCCCTAGAACCAGCAATTAGTAATTTAATTAACACTACTCCCCTAGTTTCCCCAGCCCCCATATCTCAGCAAGTTTCCACAAATTCATTTGTAAATACATCTACAAATCTATCTACAGGGATTAATACTAGCGATCGCCCCACTCCGATAGATTCCAAACCTAGCGAAGTAGAAATGGATAACAATCCAGATATTTATTTTCTAACCAACTTATCTACCCTAGCTCAACGCTTGCAAACAGAGGTAGACAAAAAAGAAGTGAAATTGCTAGAGTTTCAACAGGGTATTGGTGATTGGTTTGATCAATCCATGACGAGGGCTTCAGGAGCTTACAAGCGTAATGCTAAATTGTTTTCTTTTTCCATTGGTTTAATGGTGGCAATATTAGCCAATGTGGATACGATTAATATGGTCGATCGACTCTACAAGAATCAATCTATTTCTAATAGCGTCAATCAACTAGCTAACCAAGTTACTGAAGATAATCTCCAAGTTATTAACAACCTCAATAACGCTACCAGTACTCAAGCTAAAAATCAGGTTCTCCAACCTGTCAAGGAAAATATTAATGTTGTGGTGGATCAACTCTCGGTATTTCCCATTGGTTGGACATTTCCCAGGGATTTAGAATTGACTCTCTTCGGCTGGGTTTCTCGGCTGGCGGGTTGGTTGATCAGTGCGCTCGCCTTTTCCATGGGTGCGCCCTTTTGGTTTGAACTGCTAAATAAATTTATCAATGTCCGCAATTCTGGAAAAAAACCTGAATCTGACAGCAAATAGACCGATTGGATAGTTATCCTCGATAGTTATCCCAGACAAATATCTAGGCAACATTTCTGGCAAAATCTACAAAGTATGTAAAAATATGTAAAAGTCTAATAAAAATCGCTAAATAAATATCGTGTTTGTCCTCAGTGGTTACGAATATTTCCTTGGTTTCATCTTGTTGTGCAGCTTAGTTCCTATTGCTGCCCTCCTAGCTTCAAAACTGCTCCGCCCCAAGGGAGGTTATCCAGAACGGCTCACTACCTATGAGTCTGGGATGGAACCCATCGGTGGCGCATGGATTCAATTCAATATTCGCTACTACATGTTTGCCTTGGTTTTCGTCGTCTTTGATGTGGAAACTGTGTTCTTATACCCTTGGGCTGTGGCTTTCAGCCGTTTGGGGCTATTGGCTTTCATTGAAGCCCTGATTTTTATTGCTATTTTGGTAATTGCCCTAGCTTATGCTTGGCGTAAAGGAGCTTTGGAGTGGTCATGACAAATACAAATACTTTGAATCTAGCCAACGAAGAACGAATTTTGAACCCCCTTGAGCGCCCTCAGGTAACTCAAGACTTGTCAGAGAACGTGATCCTCACCACCGTTGATGATCTCTACAACTGGGCAAGGTTATCTAGCTTGTGGCCGATGATGTATGGCACAGCTTGCTGCTTTATTGAGTTTGCGGCGATGATTGGCTCCCGCTTTGACTTCGATCGCTTCGGTCTTGTGCCTCGAGCCAGCCCCCGGCAAGCAGATTTATTAATTACGGCAGGAACAATCACCATGAAAATGGCTCCAGCCCTGATCCGTCTTTATGAGCAAATGCCCGAACCCAAGTACGTGATGGCTATGGGAGCTTGTACGATCACTGGTGGCATGTTCAGCGTGGATTCCCCCACCGCAGTCCGAGGAGTTGACAAACTAATTCCCGTAGATATTTATATTCCGGGTTGCCCACCCCGCCCAGAGGCTGTCTTTGATGCGATTATTAAGCTCCGCAAAAAGATGGCGAACGAGTCGATGCAGGAGTATAGCAAACTGGGACAAACCCATCGCTTCCACACCGTCGCCCACAAAATGAAGCCTGTAGAGCCAATTTTAACGGGAACCTACTTACAAGCTCCATCTCGTCAAGCTCCGCCCAAGGAACTCCAAGAGGCGATCGGGCTACCCGTGGTTCCAGCACTAATGGCAACCCAAAAACAGGAGGCTTAGATGGCAGAGGAAGAACTAGCAACAACAGGAACGATTGCGGAAGTAGGTAAAATATCTACTTGGCTGACTAGTAATGGCTTTGGGCATGAATCCCTAGGTAAAGATCACTCTGGGGTAGAAATGATCAAGGTCGAGGGCGAGGTATTGCTGCCGATCGCTACGGCTCTCTACGCCTACGGCTTTAACTATCTCCAGTGCCAAGGAGCCTACGATACAGCTCCCGGTGGTGATTTGGTAAGTTTTTATCATCTCATTAAAGTCACGAATGATGCCGATCGACCCGAAGAAATCAGAGTTAAGGTATTCCTACCCCGGCACAACCCCAAAGTTCCCTCGGTGTACTGGATTTGGAAGGCGGCAGATTGGCAGGAGCGGGAGTCCTACGATATGTTTGGGATTATCTACGAAGGTCATCCGAACCTGAAGCGGATTCTCATGCCTGAAGATTGGGTTGGTTTCCCTCTCCGGAAAGATTACATTTCCCCCGATTTCTACGAGCTACAAGATGCTTACTAAGTCAGAATCCGTATCTTAGAATCAGCATCTTAATATCTAATCCTCCTGAACTATTGCGGCTAGGGAGGGTTTTTGTTTGGAGATGATTTGGGGATTTATAGAGGTTATAGTGAGATTGGTTGACGATGAAGCTAGTCCAGAAAAGATTGACCAGTTTTTTGCTTGATAAAGTCCATGACTCTGTTGTAGCTTTCTAGGTCACTTTGGGGACTGATAATCACTGGGATTGAGCTTTCTGGGAGCCAAAAAGTTAGTTTGCCATTGGGGGAATGACAAAAGGCACTAATTCGATCGAGATCAATGAGGTAATCACTGCGATCGTAGGATATTCTCAGCCAGTTACCCGTGGACATTTTCTAATTTCCCCCCTTACATTTAAGATACCTCGACGGGAAGAGTTGCTTGAGTCTGTTCCTCTACCTGCTGCCCATAGTCTTGAGGATCATCTTGCTGGTGATCTTGAACGTGTTCTTGATTATGATAGCGGGAATGGGGAATATTCTGACTAGGGGTGACTCCCGACAATTTTTGGGAGAAGTTTACCCAAGCAGCTTTGACAAAACCTTGAAAGAGAGGATGGGAGGTGCTAGGGCGGGAGTTAAACTCTGGATGAAACTGGCTGGCAATAAAGAAAGGATGATCAGGCAACTCAATCATTTCCACTAGTCTGCCATCGGGAGAAGTGCCACTAACTACATAACCACTTTCAAGAAATCGTTGACGGTAGGCATTGTTAAATTCGTAGCGGTGGCGATGCCGCTCATACACGACTTCGGCTTGGTAGAGGCTGGCGGTGAGGGTATTGGGAGTGAGACGACAGGGATACAAACCTAGGCGCATGGTTCCCCCCAAATCCACCACATCCTGTTGCTCTGGCAGCAAGTTAATCACGGGGTTAATGGCTTGGGTATCGAACTCAGAACTATTAGCATCCTCTAGCTGGACAACGTGGCGCGCCCACTCAATCACGGCACACTGCATTCCTAGACACAAACCAAGAAAGGGGATTTTTTGTTGACGGGCGTACTCGATCGCCGAAATTTTGCCATCGATGCCCCGGATTCCAAAACCACCGGGAATAATAATGCCATCAATTCCTGCAAGAAGGGCTGCGGCTCCTTGGTCTTCAATATCTTCAGAATTTATCCAGCGAACATTTACTTGGATTTCTTGGGCGATCGCTGCATGACGAAGAGCTTCCACCACCGATAAATAGGCATCATTGAGACGGACATATTTACCCACGATCGCCACTTCAATGGTTTCTCTGGGGGTATACAGGCGCTCCACAAGGGTCTGCCACTGGCTTAGGTCTGGGGTGCGCTGCTCCATGTGCAGAAGGTCGAGGACTTGATGGGCTAAACCTTCCTGTTCCATGATTAGAGGGACTTCATAAATACTGCCAGCATCTTGACAAGTGATGACACTTTTGATGGGGACATCGCAGAACTCTGATAATTTTTCCTTGAGGGATTGGGGAATGGGTCGATCGCTCCGACAAACCAAAATATCGGGCTGCACCCCAATGGAGCGGAGTTCCTTCACCGAGTGCTGGGTGGGTTTCGTTTTCATCTCCCCGGCGGAGGGAATCCAAGGCATCAGGGTGACATGGAGATACACCACATTTTGTCTGCCCACATCCTTGCGAAATTGCCGGATCGCTTCCAAAATTGGCAGGGATTCAATATCGCCGATCGTCCCCCCCACTTCAATTAAGACCACATCGGGATTGGTATTCCGTGCCACTCGATGGATGCGTTCTTTGACTTCGTTGGTAATATGGGGGATCACCTGTACTGTGCCGCCCTGATAATCACCCCGCCGTTCTTTATTAATCACTGACTGATACACAGAGCCAATGGTGACACTGTTGAGGCGAGACATGGCTGTATCGGTGAAGCGCTCGTAATGTCCTAGGTCTAGATCTGTTTCTGCTCCGTCTTCAGTGACAAAAACCTCACCATGTTGAAAGGGACTCATGGTTCCGGGGTCGACATTAATATAGGGATCAAATTTGAGGATCGAAACGGAATAATCCCGTGATTTCAAGAGTCTCCCCAGACTGGCAGCCACAATTCCCTTGCCAATACTGGATACTACGCCACCTGTTACAAATACAAACTTAGTCATAACCTACTACAATTACCATTATTTTTTAGTCTAGGGCGGAGAGCCTTGCACTCCTATTAATTTCCAGTATTGACCACTATCAGCCAATTGCCATTATAGTCTGTTCTGTAGAGATACCCGCCTCTGGAGAGTAATTACCAAGAATAATTATGAAAAACAATTATATTATTGCCTCAGCCCTAATCCCGATCGTCTCCATAATTGCTGTTCCTGTGACGGCGGAAACTGGGTTAAGGTTAGTTTATCCCCCGGCTGATCACCAAACCACGGCCGATCGCATTTTCTTTATTGGGACTGCCGCCCCAGAATTTCCCGTAACTATCAATGGGCAAGTTATCAACCAACGCAGTCCCCAAGGACATTTTGCCCCTAGTCTGCCTCTAACATTGGGAGAAAATACTTTTACTCTCCAACAACAGGATAGAACAGTGGCAGTTACTGTTACTAGGACTAGAGAACAGCCAACTACTACTGGGGAAATGATTTTGGATGCAAATTACTTGATCCCTAGCCGTCCCCTAGCCCGCCTCCCCGGAGAATTAATTTGTCTAGGGGCGATCGCTCCTCCCGGTGGCAGGGTGACAGTCCAATTAAATAACCAAACCCTTGCCCTGAATCCAGTTCTCGGTAATGCCCAGTTACCGCCAAACTATGCTGTCCTCACAGGATTAACGAACCCGATCCCCGCCCTACCGAATCAACACCAAGGTTGCCTAGTTGCCAACGCACCGGGAAATTTGGGCGAGCCGCAATTTCAACTATCTCTTAATGGACAAACTACCAGTCAAGCAGGCAATGGGGCGATCGAGATTCTGGATCCCCAGAGCCTAGAAGTGGTGGAAGTGACCAATGAACAGGGAGCCGCCCGCACAGGAGCTAGTACGGATTTTTCCCGGCTAACACCCTTGCCGAGGGGAACTAGGGCGATCGTCACAGGCAGAGAGGGAGATTGGGTGCGGTTAGATTACGGGGCGTGGATTCGATCGACAGAAGTAACAGTAATTCCTAATGCAGCCTTACCTTCGTCTACGATTCGAGGGATTACTTCTCGCTTAGTGCCGGGAGCCACAGAAATTATTTTTCCCCTAGAAACTGCCGTGCCTCTATCGGTGCAGCAGGGCGATCGAACTTTTACCCTAACTTTATTCAATACCACTGCCCAAACTGATACCATTCGTCTTGATGATAACCCCATTATTTCCCGTCTTGACTGGGAACAAACAGCACCGGGAAGAGTGAACTATACTTTTAGTTTAAAGAATAACCAGCAGTGGGGCTATATTCTCCGCTATGAAGGCACAAATTTAATTTTAAAGTTACGTCATCCTCCCGCATTAAGGAGTAGAAATGCTAGTAATCCTCAATCTTTAGCTGGGGTGAGAATCTTGTTAGATCCCGGTCACGGTGAAACTGATTTGGGAGCTTTGGGGCCAACGGGTTATCCTGAAAAAGAGATTAATTTGTTGATTTCCCAGATAGTGCGCCGGGAGCTAGAAGCCAAGGGAGCGACGGTGATCATGACACGGGAGGACGATCGAGAAATTCCCCTAGCGGAACGAATGCAACAAATTAACACTGGGGAGTTCGCCCTTGCCCTCTCGATCCATTACAACGCTCTGCCCGATGATGGCGATGCCCTGAATACCCAAGGGATTAGTGCCTTTTGGTATCACCCCCAAGCTCACAGTTTAGCGGTTTTCCTCCACAATTACCTAACACAGCAACTCGATCGCCCCTCCTACGGTATTTATTGGAATAACCTTGCCCTGACTCGCCCCCAAGCCACTCCTACGGTTTTGTTAGAATTGGGGTTTATGATCAATCCTGAAGAGTTTGAATGGATTACTAATCCTGAATCGCAGCAAAAACTAGCGGGGGCGATCGCCGAAGGAGTGAATCAGTGGCTGTATCAATCTGTGCCACAATAGTTATCTCACATGAAAAATATGTTAGAGTTAAATACTAGACAATTACTATAAAGACGTTCTAGTATCTTGTATATTCTCTTCCTTGAGGGGTAATATTACAATTAAATTCCTCTAACTTTGTGATTTCCCTAACATTTGCCGTCATAATCTATACCCTAGTTTATCGGTGAAACTCCCTAGCAGCCATGACTTACTCTAGTTTTAACTCGGAAACTCCTTCGGAAGTTACGTCTCAAAATTCCCAAACTGTTTACTGCATTAATTCCCAATGTTCCCATCGAGAAAATCTAGAAGGGGCGACGGTGTGCCAAAATTGCGGTACAAAACTTTTAGTGAATAATCGCTACCAGTTGCTTAAACCTCTGCGGAAATTAACAACAAGCTCCTATACTGATGTTTTCTTGGTGTTAGATCAAGGGCTGCGATCGAAGGACTACGGTAAGCAAAAGGTGATGAAGGTCTTAAAGTATAACGACAACGAAGACCTACTCCGGCTATTCAAACGAGAAGTAAAAACTCTGGCTTGGCTAGATCATCCCGGTATCCCGAAAGTAGATGAGGAAGGTTTATTTACGGTCAATATTTCTCGTCCTGCCCAGAGTCTCTCTTGCTTTGTGATGGAATTTATTGAAGGCGACAATCTCCAAGATTTTGTAGATATTAATGGCAGAATTGATGAAAAAATTGCTTTGGAATGGCTAGCTCAGTTAGTTGAGATTTTGCACGAGTTACATGGAAAAAGTCTTCCTCACCGGGATATCAAACCCTCTAATCTAATTGTTCGTTATGATAAAAACACTCATGACCAACAATTTCGTAGAGGGCAAATTGTCCTGATTGATTTTGGTACGGTTGGCAAAGACAAAGGTGATCAGGGGACTACGGTAGGAACTCCGGGCTATGCTCCTCAAGAACAGCTATCAGGAGAAGCAGTATTAGCTTCAGACTTTTTTGGATTGGGGCGAACCTTTGTGCATTTATTAACTGGCAGAGCACCGATCGATATTCCTTACCATAAAATCACTAAAAAATTAATGTGGCGGAAATATACTAATGGAATTTCTCCTCTACTCGGAAATCTCATTGATGACCTAATGGCAGAAGATGTCCGAAGACGACCCAAAAATACTTTAGCTATTCAACACCGCCTAAAATTAATTACCTTACCAGAACTTCTCCGCCAAGAAACTCTAAGTAAAGTAAATGTCTTGATGTTAATGATTGTCGGGGCAGTAGTTTTTATTAATTATTCTCCTTTTATTGCTAGAGGCTTGAATTTGGTTTCTTTGGGGAATATTGATCGATCGCTCCAAAATTTAGGCACTGATAAATTTATCGAAAATCAACTAAGTTCGGCAAAATTTCTCTATGAAGCAGCACTATATTTCAATCCCGATAATCTAGCTTCTGAGTATAGTTTGGGTCGGGTTTGTGAAGCAGTCAAGGATATAGAATGTGCAGAGGAACGCTACGAAAATACTATTAAAAATAACAATCGTTTTGCCCTCGACTTTACTAATTCTCAAGATAAAAATTCCCAAGAAGTTAACCCAAAATCTAATCCAGAGGCGGCGGCAGCAGCAGCGAGTAGCTTAACTAGACTCCAGATTCTTTATCAACATCCCTTTGATGAAAAATTGATCAGACAAGGTTTAGAAGATACCCAAAATTCGACTATTAAGGCTACCTTGTGGAAAAATTTGGGTTGGTGGCAGTTCCAGCAAAATCAACTTGCCGAAGCAGAAAAATCTCTCCAGACAGCCTTAGAGTTGGATGAAAATAGTACCCCCACCCATTGTTTAATAGCTCAGGTGACGGAAGCAAAACAAGGCTTGATCGACCCAGTAGCCTGGGCAGAGTGTGACAAACGGGTGAGGGAGCGAATTGAATCTGACCCCGGTAGACCTTCCCCGGAAGAACTGCAATGGGGACTAATGGCTCAACAACGCCTCAAAGCTGAACCAACCAATCCTTAAAACCAAAACTAGAGCTGTCTCTGTGCAATTAATTGAGATTAACTAGCGTGAGTTGAGATTAATGGGGATCAAAAGTATTTCTAACACTTCCTTAAAACTGGTAAAGTGAAAAAGTCTAGCGGGAATTTTTGCCTTTTACCGCATCTGTCCGCACAATTTGGTAGCTATGAGAGTAAAGAATTTTTGGTTTTGGGTAATTGCAGGGATCAGCGTGGCGATCGACCAGCTTACGAAATTAACGGTGATCCAAACCATGGAACTTGGCGAATCAATACCCATCCTCTCTGGGATATTTCACTTTACCTATGTTCGCAATACAGGGGCGGCTTTTAGCTTATTTGCCAACGGGGGCGGCTGGTGGCTGCGCTGGTTATCTCTGCTGGTGAGTTTGGGGTTAATGGCTTGGGCAATTTGGAGTCCGAGGTTGCCTCGTTTGGAGCAGTGGGGCTATGGGTTTATTTTGGGTGGAGCGATGGGGAATGGGGTCGATCGATTCCTGTTGGGTTATGTGGTCGATTTTCTAGATTTTCGCCTAATTAATTTCCCGGTGTTTAATATTGCCGACATTTCCATCAATTTTGGGATTATCTGCCTACTAATTGCTGCTTTCTTTGGTACTGATAGTTCTTCTAGGGACGATCGAACCTAACACTTAACCAAGATTCTGGATAATTCCCGTCTCCGTCACCACCCCATGCAATCGGGAATCCCAAGGGTCACGGGGTAAGGATTCTCGGTAGGCAAAGGCAAAAATAATCCCTAGAGTTGGTTTATCTTGCCAAGCAGGGAGGCTCAGGAGTCGATCGTAATAGCCGCCACCATAACCCAAACGATAACCAGCTCGATCGATCGCCACACAGGGGACAAGAATTAAATCCACATTTTCTACGGCTACTAAGGGGAGATTTGCATCTGGTTCGATCATGCCGTAACGATGTTGGGTGACAGTCCATCCCGGCTGCCAATAGTGCCATTGCAAATCCTGCCCGACACATCGAGGTAAACCCCAAGATTTTTCTGGGTTTTGAGTAATTAAGTCCATCAAGTCTGGTTCTTGACGAAAGCTGAAGTAGGTAAGAATCGTCTTTGCCACCTGAAATTTACGATCTTGCTGGAGAGCATCACAAATTTGTTGACTCTGCTCACGCCACTGTTGGGGATTGAGGTTTTGGCGCTGATTGAGGAGCGATCGCCGGAGATCTACTTTATTCATAAAAAAATGTTAGCAAAAAGCCAGAAAAGTGTTAATCTTAAAAATGCGGAATTAATCAAGGTAGTTAAACAACCTAATGCAAACCAGCAATTAGGGTAAAACCTACTAGATATTGATTAAATTTCATTTTTTGCGGTTGTGGTGGAATTGGTAGACACGCTATCTTGAGGGGGTAGTGGCGCAAGCCGTGCGAGTTCGAGTCTCGCCATCCGCATTTAATATTGTTAAACTTTGTTAAGATAAATTGCTAGGATAAATATCAAAATATTACCCGAAACGTTTATTTTATTAGCTTAGGATATCTTCGCTTGAAAATTGTAGATAGCCCAGACACCAAACTTAGTTGGTATGCCCTAGATCCTATCTGGCAGGGAAATGAAATCATCGTTCAACAGGGATTACCCCATCAACAACTCTCTCCAGCTTGGCAGCTAATGCTTTTGGGGGATGGCTCACCGACTCGGCATTTGCAATTGCTGACTGGGGAACCCACCGAAGTAGACGTGATTGATATGTCGGCGATCGAGATGGATAGAGATCATGCGCCAGAGTCGATCGAGGCTATTCCAGGGCCCCGGCTCCGACGACAGGTGTGGCTGCGCACTGCTTCTGGACAAAGGTTAGCTTATGCAACTTCTTGGTGGGAAGCCAGCCACGTAGATGAATACTTACAAAACCGTAGCCTGCCGATCTGGGCAAGTCTCGCCAAACTCCGCACCGAGTTATACCGGGATGTCCAAGGAATTTATTATGGAAATTCTCCAGAGCTAGAAATTGCCTTCGGAGAGCCGGGAGCCTTTTGGGGCAGGCACTATTTATTTTGGCATCATGGACAGCCCTTAACTTTGATCTATGAAGTATTTTCTCCCTACCTCTGCAAATATCTGGGCAGCGATAAACTATGAACAAACGGGATCAAAATTATCTCCTCCGGTTATTACCCTTGGTTGTTGGTGGTTTAGGGGGCAGTTTATTATTAATTAATCGTTTAGTCACTCCAGAGTTAACCAATAGCCAAGCTCGATCGGACGTTTTGGGAGTAATTTTGGCGGCAGTGTTGATCCTATCGGGGTTATTGTGGCAGCAGGTACAGGCTCGATCGCCGGAAGCGGTGGAGTTAATCGGCACTGAGGGTTTTGATCTGGCTCCAGATTTACCAGAAGTGGTCAAAGTTGAACTGGCGTGGGCTTCTCACTTGCTGTTAACTAATACGGTGACTAAATCCCTAGTGGTTTTCTATGGCGATCGAGTCTTGCTCCGGCGGGGAATTTTGAGCCAAAACTCTCAAGTGAAGCCCGGTGTGATTCTCCAACGAGTTTTCGATAAACAAAAACCTGTGTATTTAGTCAATTTAAATATTTATCCCGGCAAAATCGAATTTGATTATCTCCCCCCCAATACCCAAGGGGTAATCTGTCAGCCGATCGGTTCCCAAGGGGTTTTAATCCTGGGAGCTAATGCCCCCCGCAGCTACACTAAACAAGATGAACAATGGATCGCCGGAATTGCCGATAAAATTGCCAATACTTTGATCTCGAACAGGGCAGACGCATCTTAATCTTCCCAAATCTTCAGTAAGTTTTTGTTGGGATCGATCGACCAGTTCAGGATGTTTTTTACGCTCTTACTCAAATACCGATTTATTTTAGGGGGTGTCGATGTGTTGCCAGTATTTGATGTGGTTTTCTTCTTGGCAGATGAGGATGCTGAACCATTCTAGTCGATCGAGATTTTCGGCAATGGCGGTTTTGTTGCGGCTACCGTTTTTGAATTGGGCGGCAATCTGGTCTTTGGTGCAAGCCTCTCCCTAGAGAATCGACCAATTTTATAGATTCACTAGCCATTCACAGGCTGAGGCAAGTTGATCATCATTGGTTAAATTAGCACAATTAGCCAGATATCCATTCTGATATTGATCGAATATTTCTCCTGCCATAGCCGATTCAATAGCTGCACCTATAAATATCAATGGTAACTGACCATTAAAAGCAATGCGTACCCGACCTAATGCAGTATTTGCCGTTTTCCAATGTTCATCTGCTCCAGCAGGATCAATCCCTCCCTTCAATTCACCAATGGCTAAATAGTTCTTTGCATCACCCAAAATATCTTTAAGATTCTTTCCCTTGGCAGTTTCCGTGAACTTGTTCAGTAAAACAATATCAATATTTTTGCTCACTTGAGGCACATGAACATTGTAAATTAATAGCCTTTGCTCACCACTATTTGTCTCCCATCGGATAGCTTTGATTGCTTCTGCCATATCTAGGCTATATTCTGTAGAAACAAAAAAGCCACTGTTGGTAGCAAAAGAGAAATTAATTTGACATATTTGCAGTTGGGAAATCACAAAGCGATTTAGTTTTTCGTTGGCAATTGAACCCACAATATTTCGCATTTTCCCACCAAGGGCATCACCTGAAGTTAAAAGATATCGATAGATAATTTCGTTAATATATTCTTGACCACAAGGTATGAGAATTTTATCGATGAAATCCGTTAATAATCTTCTTTTATCGACATCAGATAGATGAGCTTTAGCTTTGACGGATATGCCAGCAGATTCTAATAAGCTTTCTCTGATTTTATCAATTTTGAGGATATCAGCAGGTTGATTTGTATGAGCTTGGAGAGTAGCTTTCAGAGCTTTTGCTTTATCAATAAAGGGAATAGCTTCTTTATTCCTACGCAACGCATATTCAAGAAACCCGCTTCTCCTTGCTTCAGGTGTGGTAATTAAACTAGCAGCAGATATGACATGTAAATTATTCATCTACTCATCCTGAAAAAACTGTTCCATAATCGACTCTGCTATGGCTTCAGCAAGAATAGGTGGGACGGCATTCCCAACTTGTCCAAATTGAGTCATGGTCACAACTCTTTTACTACTATAAGAATCTAGTCTTGTCCCTAAAAATTCCCAATCGATCGGAAATGTTTGTAGACAAGCTAACTCTCTAACTGTAAGCATTCTATTCTCGAAGGGATGAATAAAGTCTCTATAACCACTTCTAGTTACCGTAGGTGATGGCTTGTTAGGATCAAGTCTTCTATAGGTAGAGCCAAAAGACTTAGAAAAATTGCTGAGTTTATTGCCAATTCCCACTGCTTGAATTTTAGCGATCGTCGAGGGAGCATGGGCTGTTCTTTGATGATTTTTAATATCCATGATTGACGATTCTTTCTTTAATTGTTTCTGAAACACGCAAAGCCGTCTCTGAAGGTTCTACGGCTGGGGGTAATTCTCCAATGGCATCCCAGACTGTTTTCCATTTATTCTCGGAATTTTTAAACAAATCCATTTGTGCTTCGGCTGGAGAAGTGTGAGTTGGCTTTGGAAAATTAAATTTCTTGCCTAGGCGATTGCCAATAATAATAATTCTTTCTCTAAATTGTGGCACGCCATAATCAACAGCATTTAGGATTTTATAGGATAATTCGTATTTATAAATTTTGCCATCATAAATAATTTCCTGTGCAGCCTCACTCAATATAGCCTCTAGTGCTTTACCCTCTGCCCAATTCACAAGCCCCTTGACATTTTCCATTACAAAGGCAACTGGTAAAGCTTCTCGAACTACTCTGAGATACTCCAATACTAATTTGCCTCTGGGATCACCCATGCCCATACGCTTACCAGCCAAGCTAAAACTCTGGCACGGAGGACCACCGATGACCAGTGACGATTCTAAAGGTTTCAGCCCTCCAATTTTGAGAATTTCTGGCGTTGATATTTTTGTAAGGTCTCCTTGTATGACATGAACATTTGGCATATTTCGTCTTAATGTGGCGCAGCATGAGGAGTCTTGTTCCACAGCGACAGCAGTTTCAAAACCAGCGTTGTGGAAGCCAATATCCATGCCACCAGCACCAGAGAAAAGACTAATAATTTTCTTTGCCATTAACTTTATTGAAAAAATTTAAGCTGAGTTAGTAGGTAAGACGCACAAAACAAGTATAAACGATGCTAATTCATTACTCATCTGAAATAAATTTTGGAGATTTGCCCTATCTGGGTTATGATAATGAGTGCAAGTTAACTAGATTAAATTTCTAGCTAGCAAGGGCATG
>JAIMKT010000004.1:14990-55271 GCA_020692245.1 Microcoleus sp. GA_180221_E-2-1-MAG-45_12 | reverse complement strand
GGTTCCGGTCCTGAGGGTCGGGGGTTCGAATCCCTCCATGCTCGTTTTTTCTCTATTAATTATTTAAGCTATGGTCAGCAACTATGGCAGCATCTATTACCTATCTACGTTCCTTAGAGGCAATTCGTGAACGGTGTCAACAGTTGTTTGCTTTGGCACTAGACGATCGACTAACCCATTTTCGCTGTGATCTAACTAAGCTCGATCGCACTGCTGAGTATGTCTTGGCGGTGATCAAAGAAAACTATCCAGATTTGCAAGTACCTTTCCATAGTCGGTGGCGACATTTTGCCGCAGGGAGTGATCAACGCTTAGAGCTACTAGCCACAAAGTTAACAGGGCTAGACCCCCTAGAGCAGGCCAGAACTAAGTTTGATCTCGTGATTACCAGTGTCCTCCTCGATGCCGGAGCCGGAGCAGAATGGAAGTATCAGGAACCCGGAACAGATTTGGTGTGGAGTCGATCGGAGGGTTTAGGTATTGCGAGTTTTTATACTTTCCTCCAAGGGGGATTTTCCAGTAACCCAGTCCAGCCCCTCCAAGCCGATGCCCAAGGCTTAAAAGATTTTTCTTTAGCCATCCTTGAGGAAAATTTCCAAGTCACTCCCGCGAATCCCCTCGTTGGTGCGCTGGGGCGCGTAGAACTTCTGCAAAAATTAGGAACAACCTTAGAGCGTTATCCCCAAATATTTAGCCTTGATGGTCAAAATTTCCGGCTGGGGTATATGGTGGACTATCTGCGATCTAGCCTCGATAACCAACAACTCCCTGCTGCTCAGGTATTTCAAGCCGTCCTCGAAGGTTTAGGAGATATCTGGGCAAACCGAATTATCCTCGAAGGGGTCAACCTAGGGGATGTATGGCAGCATTCTCAGTTAGCTGGGGAAACTCCCGCCGCCAAACTAGTCCCTTTCCACAAGCTCTCCCAATGGCTCACCTATTCCCTCCTAGAGCCTCTGCAAGAACTAGGGATTGAGATTACTCACCTAGAAGAAATGACCGGATTACCCGAATATCGCAACGGGGGTTTATGCCTAGACTTGGGCTTATTGCAACCTAAATATCCAGAAATTTTCACCAAAACCTACACCCCAGAATCAGAAGTAATTGTAGAATGGCGAGCTTTGACTGTGATTCTCTTAGACCACATTGCCGCCACCCTCCGCCAGCAACTAAACCTAAATGATACAGATTTACCCCTAGTCAAAGTCCTTGAAGGGGGAACCTGGGCAGCAGGCAGAAAAATCGCCGCCGAACTCCGCCCCGGTGGCATCCCGCCCCTCAAAATCCAGAGCGATGGCACAGTTTTTTAATTAAGATTTTTAGTTAAGATTAAACGATAATTTGAGGAAATTATATGACAGCAGTGATTGCAGAACATATTGAAATTACTCCCGGTGTTTGTGGTGGTAAGCCACGCATTGCGGGACATCGGATTAGAGTCCAAGATGTTGTTGTTTGGCATGAGCAAATGGGCATGTCTGTGGATGAAATTGTGTCACGATATCCATCTATTACCTTGGCGGATGTATATGCAGCCTTGGCTTATTACCACGATAATTTTGCGAAAATTCGTCAACAAATGCAAGAAAGCGAGATGTTTGTACAGGAATTAAAAGCAAAAATTCCTACTAAGTTGAAACTCTAGAAAGTAATCATAAGTCTTGCTTCAATATTTCAGCTACTTCTTGGAGAACTTGCAGGATTTTTGGTTTTTCTGAAGAGATAACTTCTTCTGGTAAGTGCTTGTGATGGGGGAAGTTACTTAACTTTGGAAAATGAGGTGTACTATCATAGCGAAATATTAGTTGATTTTTTCCATCCTGAAAATGGTAACGATAATCAAGGAATTCTAATTGGTTATCTTTAACTATGATTGCTTCATTGATATCTAGGAGATACGCTTGATCAAATCTTAATCGAATTCGCAGATTAGTTCGTTGAGGATTTAAAATTTCTTCTTCATAATATTCAACATAAGCGTCAGTATATTGTTGAATCGCTTGATCGATTTGATTAAGATAGTTAGATAAAACATCAGGCAGCATAATTTAATCGCTGTACTAGTTCTTGATGCAAAGCTAAGTAATGGCGATAATCATTTGCCCATTCTATAAATAGAGCATCATCAGATAACAATCCTTGATTATATTGGTCGAAAAATTCCTCTGAACTAATTTGATATTGGTTCTCATACAAGCTGAGGCGTTTGGCAATAGCAACTAAAGCATCTAAGGATGATGTATAGGTAATAATTTGTTTCCGCATAATTTTGTTACCTTTTCCGTGGAACTACCTGCATCTTAGCAAAAAAGCACTCTACCCACCAAGAGCAACAAAAATAATCCCATTCCCATCAAGTTGAAACCACAGAGATCGATCGCCCCCGGAGTTCCCCGTCAGAATTAGAACTTCATAACTGCCAATATCGTTTATTCTAGAAAAATTCCCTAGTTCTAGTTAACCCCACATCTAATCTTGAGCAACCAATCCTATCTCCAAGTTTTTACCAGCCGCAAAATGTCCATTATGTTGTTGCTGGGTTTCTCTTCTGGTCTGCCTCTGTATTTGACCAGCACCACCCTCCAAGCATGGATGACCAAGGAAGGTGTAAATTTAACCTCCATTGGTTTATTTAGCCTCGTGGCTCTGCCCTATTCCTTTAAGTTTATTTGGTCGCCCCTGCTCGATCGCTACGTGCCGCCCTTTATGGGTAGACGGAGGGGTTGGCTCGTGATCACTCAGATTGCCTTGATCCTTGCCATTAGCTGTATGTTTTTTCAGCAACCCAAGCAAGCTCTCCAGCTATTAGCAGTGAATGCGATCGCTATTGCTTTTTTTAGTGCGTCCCAAGATATTGCCTTTGATGCCTACCGCACTGATATGTTGGAAGAAGAGGAAATGGGAGCTGGAGCCGCCATCACCGTTCTGGGTTATCGCCTTGCCTTGGTGATCACTGGTTCCCTCGCTCTTGTGTTGGCCGATCGCCTGCCTTGGAATGTAGTCTATCTATTTATGGCGGTCTTGATGTTGGTGGGCTTAGTGAGTAGCTTTTTTGCTCCAGAACCAGAAAAACCAGTCCATGCTCCAGAAACCCTAGTGGACGCAGTGATTCTCCCTTTTCAAGATTTTTTCCAGAGCCACGGCGTGAAGGTCGGGGTTTTAAGTCTAGTGTTCATTACCTTGTACAAATTTGGGGATGCAATTCTCAATAACATGACTACCCCCTTTTTATTACAAACTGGATTTTCGCAAACAGATCTAGGGGTGATTCGGGGTGGTATGGGCATCTTGGCAACGCTGGTCGGGACACTGGTGGGCGGTTCGGTGATGAGTAAATTAGGGATTTATAAGTCCCTCTGGATTTTTGGCGGGTTGCAATGCTTGAGTAATTTGGGCTATCTAGCTCTTACCCTCACCGGACAAAATTATCAACTCCTTGTCCTGAGTATTAATCTAGAAAACTTCTGTGGAGGCATGGGTACTGCTGCCTACGTTGCTTACCTGATGAGCCTGTGCAACCCCAGTTTCACCGCTACTCAGTATGCCCTCCTTTCTAGCTTGATGGCTGTGAGTCGGGATGTACTGATTGCTCCGGCGGGAAAGATTGCCGAACTGACCGGATGGACAAATTTTATGCTGATTAGTATCGTGGCAGCAATTCCGGGTCTACTTCTCCTGCCCTTAGTTGCCCCTTGGGGAAAGAAAGCTAGAGAAATTAATCCCTAGGATAGTTTTGTCCTGTACTTAGAGAAGAATTCTTAAATGGGCAAACAACAGGGAATGATGATACATCCACTCTGGGCTTGTTGAGAATGCAAAGTCTGGGCGGCAGCTTTACAAGCCTTGAAGCGCTGAGGAGCCATTTGCATTGCTGTGCTTAAATTTTGATTAGTGAGGATGCGTTTGACATATTCTGAGCAAGATTCTTCTCCATGCAATAACCGATGGGCGCAGGAAAAACCTTTGCGGGGTGAAATATGGGTACGATAGACATTAAGAGAGGCGATCGCAGCTTGAGTGGCAAAGGATTCAAAGGTATTGGTAGTCATAGGTTTAAAGGGCAGGTAGAGATTACACCTCAACATTAGGCAAAAACAAGTCTAAGTAAATCTATCTAGAGTTTTATTTTATAAAAATAGATTGACTTTTTTAACTGCTGCTACCAATCCTAGGTAGCCAAAACAAATCTTTTAATATAATTACTTTATACAATATCTCATACACTATCTTATACAAACTAGCTATCTCTATGCATTTTCCCCATCCATGCGATCACCTTGCCATGAGAGAAAGTACTACCTATTTTGAACTCCGTAACCATAATTTTGGCTTTTCTCGATCGATATTTCAGCCAAGATGACTAGATTTAGATACGTAAAGGTACGACAGCCTGTCTTTTGACTACTGGGGGTTAAAAACAATAAAGTTTCCTATGCTAGATCTAGCAATTTAGGTCTGAGTTTAAATTATGTCAGTGATCTCAATTTGTTGGTGTCACTAGCCAATTTTGCTTATTAGGAGAAGTTTGTTTATGTCCAGATTAGTTGCGATCGTCCTCACCCTATTTGCCCTTGTGACTGTCACCTTTACGTTTACCACTCCCGCCTACGCTGCTGATCTTGCTGCTGGAGCCGGAATTTTTACCGCTAATTGTGCTAGTTGTCACCTAGGGGGTAGAAATGTCATCATGGCAGATAAAACCCTAAAAAAAGATGCCCTCGAAAAGTATGGAATGAACTCCATCGAGGCTATTGTCAAACAAGTCAGCCAAGGTAAAAATGCTATGCCTGCTTTCACGGGTCGCTTAACCCCAGAGCAAGCTCAAGATGTTGCTGCCTACGTTTTAGATAAGGCTGAAAAAGGCTGGTAAATTCTTATTGTCTAACTTGGTTGAAAGTTAATTTAAAGCTAATTATTTTTGATATAGGTGGGGTTTTGCTATTATTTGATCATTGACTTGATCATTGCTGAACCTGACCTATTTTATTTAGGAAACAATAGACTTAATAGGCTTAATAAATCTCATGAATTTTGCTAAATCGATGAAATTAGTTAGTTGGTTTTTCTGCCTTAGTTTATTGATTCCCCTATTGATTTCTTCATGGCTATTGCCAGCATGGGCAGCAGATACGATAGATATGGCAGAAATAGACACAACAGAATTATTGAAACTGGCTAATCGGCATACGCAGAAAGGAAATTATCAACAAGCTGTAAAAGAATTTACGGTAATTCTCGATCGAGAACCAACAAAAACTATTGTGAAAACTAGTGCCTACCTGAGTCGCTGCTTTGCCCAAATGCAACTAGAAAATTACTTAGAATCTCTGGCAGATTGTAGTCAAGTAATTAAGCTCGATCCTCAAGGAAAGGAAACCTATTTAGCCTATTTACATCGGGGTTTGACTAACTATCGTTTAGGGCGCTATCCCCAAGCCTTAATTGATTATGACCAATTAATTAGCCTTAATTCCCAAGATTTTCGAGCTTATTATAATCGGGGTTTAGCCAAGGTAGGCATGGAAGATTATCTGGGGGCGATCGAAGACTATAATCAAGCCTTAAATAATATTCCCCCCGAAGAAACTAAGAAAATTGCCATGGTCTATAACGACCGGGGTTTAGCCTATTTTCACCAAGCAAATATTGATCAAGCCCAAGCAGATTTTAACCATGCCATTGCCCTCGATCGCCGGGATGCCAGAACTTATTATAATCTCGCCTGTGTCTGTCATCACCAAGGAGATTGGCAGAAAGCAATTCATAATTTCACCCTTGCCCTAGATGTGCAACCAGAGCAGCCCGATGCTTACCTGAGCCGAGCCATGATCTATCAACAACTGGGAGATTCTGCCCTAGCGATCGCTGACCTTTACGCCGCCGCCAAACATTTTCGTTCCCAAGGACAGGTTTCTGACTATCAAGCCACCATGGAGATTATTCGCTCGATCGAACACCAACAATTAGAGGCGGGGGCGATCGGCTAGTTAATATTTTTCAATGCTGGCAGTCTAGAGATTTCTTGCTAAAAATACTGGAAACTCCCTAAATATCTTGTAGTTTGATTTGTGTAGCTTGATACGAAGATTTATCCAGAGATTTTCCGATTATGATGGAGATAGAGGGATAAAGTTACCGAGCTAAAAATAAAATTATAATTCCCTAGATATAGAGAATTTTAGACAAAGTTACCAGATAAAATTACCAGATAAAATTATGTATCAGAATTTGTTAGCTAGTCTGCTTCTCGCCCATGGAGTCGGGTTTTCAGAAATTACCTCAGTCAATCATCTGCCTATTTATGGTGGAGTTAGTTCCGCAGTTAATTCCCTAGTAAATATTTCCAGTGAAGTAAATAATTCCAACCCTGTATTGATGGCGCAGGCGAGGGGACGCAGAATTGAATTTGCAAATAATGCTTCCTCCGCAACGGTAGAGGGTTCCGTAGTCCGGGGCGATCGATTGGTGTATATGGTCGGAGCCAGCCGGGGACAAAGTATGAGTATTAATATTGCCTCTACTCAAGCTCAAGGCGGAGCATTGTTTACAGTGATTGATCCAGTCGGGACAGTTCTAGATACAGGGGTGAGTAGTTTTAGCCGAGAATTAACTCGATCGGGCGATTATCAAATATCTGTAGGCGGTTCCCGTGGCAATGCGTCCTTTAGTTTAACCGTAGGCATTAGGTAGGAATTAGGTGGGTAAGGGTGCAAGGCTTTGCGCCCCTACTTTTCAGACATCTTCTAAAACCCCAAATCTGCCCTCGCACTCTCAGCCACAGACACGAGTTCTTGATCAGGCATTTCTTGCCAATCAGGGTCGCCAATCTCACTATAAAACTGGGCATCGTAGGGACGAGTCCGCACCACTACGGGCATGGGGACAGCATGACCAAGGACTAGGGCTTGTTGTTTGGAATCTAGCTTGGCAAGAACCGATCGCAGACTTGCCCCCCCAGAAACCCCCGTAAAAATTGCCTCAATATCCTTATCATCATTCAATAAAGACGTAATCCGGGTGCCAATCTGCGACATCACCTCGTTATCAATGCCTGAAGGTCTTTGATCTACCACCAATAAAGTTACAAAATATTTCCGCATTTCCCTAGCAATAATCCCAAAAATCGTATGGCGGACGATCGCCGGATCCAGAAATCGATGAGCTTCTTCGATGGTAATTACTAACTGGGTGGGTCGATCGGTCGGGTTTTTAGTTTGCAGAAAAATCTCAGATTTCTTGACGTAGGCTTTATGAATCCGTCGGGTAATCATATTAGTTACCAGCATATAGGAAAGCATATCGGACTGGGAACCAAACTCAATCACCACATTTTTTCCAGACTCTAGCGATCGCAAAATTTGCTCTACATAATTATGGGGGCAAGCACTACGAATATATTTGAGATTTTCTAAGCGCATTAGCTTTCTTTGGAGCGCCATGATTGAGCCTTTATGCCCTCGTTTCTCATCACAAAATTCTGTAATATCTTCATTGGTCATGGCGATCAATCTGGTGATCCAATGCTTACCAAATTCCCCAAATAAAATATTCGCATTATCTAAACTTGCCTCGGAAAGATTTAATTCCCCCCGTACCAAATTAATATCTTCAATTTCAATTTGATCAAAGCTTAAATACAATTCCTGAGCATCTTTAATCCCTCTCCTTCTGGTAGATTCTGGATCCAGAGTATAAACCTGAACTCGGTGGGGGAATAGCTGACGTAATCCCTTCACAGTTTGACAATTTTTTCCTTCAGAAACTGCCTCCCAGCCGTACTCCGAGTGCATATCAAAGATAAGATTTACCGCCGCCTGCCGCCGAATAATTCCCGAAAGTAATAGCCTCGTTAAAAAAGATTTCCCGGTTCCCGATTTCCCAAAAACGCCATTACTTCTTTCCACAAACCGATCTAAATCTAAACAGACTGGCACATCCATATCCAAGGGCTGCCCGATCGCAAAATTCCGCCGGAGGGGATCATCTTCCCACCCAAAAACTGAACGAAAATCGTGTTCTGTCGCTTCATAAACTGGGCTAAAATGACTCGGAATAGTTTTCACTGGGAGCAGTTGCATTTCGGAACTACTCTGGGTTTCCATAGAAGCGATGGGAGCTTTACCATTTAGGGATTTTTTACCGTTTTTTTTGCCATTGGGGGCATCGCCATTGGTTATAAATAGCTGTTCTCCCAGCGCAAATTCTGGGGGAATAAACATCAACATGGGAGCCAAATTAATGGTGCCGTAAGTGCCACTGCCAGCTAAAACTTCCCGGAGAAAATCATCATCGGGTTCGGGGGGATTGGCAATAATTCGCAGGCTGGAAGTCCCCAAGGAAACATCCGTTAACATACAAAAGAAACGCGCTCTTCGACCCCGGACAACCAGAAATTTTCCTACCCGCATTTCCTCCACAGACACATCGGCATGGAGGCGAATTTCTAAGCCTTGGGTCAGGGAGCCTTGAATTACCGAACCAAGGGGTTTTTCGAGAGATTTTCCTGAATATCTATCTAAATAGGTTTCTGGGGTCATAGTGTTTTTAATTTCCCCAGAGCATTTTCAACTTCTGGTGGTAATTGCCGGAGAATTTTCCCTTTACTAGTTTCGATCGCCACTAAAGTTACTTGGGCTGTTAGATACAAAATTTCGCTATTAAGGGATTGAATTTGATAATCACAAATAATTTTCACGCCCTTAGTATTTTGCATTTTCGTTTTCACGATCGCATCCATGCCCAATTTTAGGGGTAAATGATAGCGCAACGCTAGTTCCACTACAGGCAGTTCATAACCCAAATCTACTAAATAGTTATAATCTACCCCCAGCGATCGTAAATACTGCACCCGCGCTTCTTCTAGCCAAGTCAAGTAGGCTCCATGCCAGACAATCCCGCCGTAGTCTGTGTGGTGAGGAAAGGCATGAACGGGATAGTGAAACCAGCCTTCGGTATTGGAGTTGGGGACGTATTTAGTAATTGCCTCCGGGGGTAGGTCGGGGTTCAAAGAGGATTGCTCAAACATAGGTCAATGATGCTTTAACTCTAAAAATCTCTAATAACTAGCTCTAATAATTAGCCCTAATAATTAGCCCTAATAATTAGCCTAATTTGCCAAGGTAATTCACCGATTTTGTTCTTCAGGAAAAGTCCGATTAAATTCATCAATTAAATCATCTAATTCTTCTAGAGCCTGATTCACATCAATTCGCAGTGTGCCTAAATCTGGTTGCTCCAAAAGATTAACTAAGGAATCCCGTTGACTTTCGATCGCTATAATTTTCTCCTTGAGAGTTGCTGCATCCATCATAAATTCCTCTTCTAAAGGTTTAACTTAGTTATTGGCTATAATCATAACATTAGGAGTAGATATGGTTTGAATCGCTTTCATTGATCAAAGCAACTAAAACATTAGTATCCAAAATTATGCTCTGATTTCTCACTCTCCGTAGCCCTTCATATACTTGTGGTTTACTGAAAGGTCATCAGGCAAATCCTCTGTGATCCCAATCCATTGTTTTGTCAGATCATAGCAAGATACAGTCGGTTTATCCTTGGTTAAGGAGACCTCCTTAGTAGTTGTAACTTGTCGATCGCTCAACTGAAAGGCCAGAAATTCAATAAAGTTCAGGGCTTCTTGCTGCTTCTCGATCAGTAATTGCTGCATCGTACTCATCGCTTTTTCTAAAATCGCTTTTTCTAAAACTGTCATGGCTTTGCTCCTCTTGATATTTTCTAGAATGTTAAATTACCTAATTTTAAGCTATAGCAGATTACATTCAAAAGATTTGAACTTAGCAGCATCGTAAGCTAGGATTCATAAAAACTTACCAACTAGCGCATATTGAGCAAAATAATTGTTCTTGTTTCTCTTCTTCTCAGCCTGACTTTACAGTTGTTGGGCAGTGACTTTACAGTGCAGACCCGATCGATTACTCTCCCCGGAGATTTTCCCATCAGTCTCAAGGTTTTTACGCAGCGATCTGAGCAATCTAGCGGACTTCCCGTAGTGATCCTTTGTCACGGAATCCGTTCTACCAAAGATACTATGGCTCCTTGGGCTACAGAACTGGCAAGGCGAGGTATTGCCGCAGTTACCTTTGATTTTGGTGGCTATGGAGAGTCTTACCGCCGTGGAGACTCCCCTGCTGCGAATTTGGCAGATGTAGAACGGGTTATAACTTGGGTGAAAAGCCAGCGGTTGCTGAACGAAGCCGAAGGGCCACTCTTTGATCGCCAACGTATGGGAATTGGTGGTCACTCCATGGGAGGAACGGCGGCTCTAGAAACAGCTTTAGTTAATCCTGATTTCCTCGCCACGATCATCCTCGGTATTGGGGGCGAAGCTTCACCGACAAATCCTCGCAATTTATTCTTTGGCAGTGGCATCTACGAACAATTAAATACCTTAACGGAAATGCGATCGATCTTCGCTAATGCCATCTCAGAGCCTGTCAAAGAAGAGCAGCTATTCGGTAACTTTGCTCAAGGGAGTGCCAGACTTTTAACCTTTTCGCCTACGGCTGACCATGCGATCGCTCCCTACGATCCCACTTTAATTACTGCCGCAGTAAATTGGACTTTGCAAGCCTTTTCCTTACCCATTCCTAATATTCCTGTCATCCTTCACTGGCGAGTTATCAGTACTGTAGCGGGTTATATCGGGGCTGTTCTGGTCGGTATTCAGTTGTCTACATGGTTGCTCTGCAAAATCCCACGGACTTGGTTCCTCTTGGGGTTGGGCAGTATAGTTGCAATGCTATCTTTACTTATACCAGAAATTTCCCAACATTTAGTTTTGGGCAGTCTCACAATTCTGGCGATCGCTGATTATCTACACTACAAAAATGGCAATTTGGGGGTAATGATCCGCCTAGGTGGTTTGTATTGGTTCATAATTTATCTGAGTTTTGCCCTTTGTATCTTGCTTCATGCCATCGTCTCCGGTTCCCTCCTAGCCGTTCCCGCTGCCCTTTTCTATTTTCCCCAATTCATTGGTTACTTCGGTTTTTCCCTAGCCTATAATGCCTACCATTCTTGGAAAAACGGGCTTTTTTCGGGGGTGGGTATCAGCTTAGCGATCGTGGTCATGATTTTAGAAATCTGGAAGCCGGGAATGATGATTACCAGGCTAATAGTTGTAGCTAGGTGGTTGCGAACATTTCTCAGACAACCAATGCAGATCAAACTCCAACAAAAAAACTCCCCATGGCTATTGGTAGCTTTACCTGTAGGAATTCTCCTGTTAATCGTGATTTTATGGCAACAGCAATCCACAGGACTACTAACTGTCGAGGCTCTTTTCTTCATAGCCCGCTTGACCGGATTTTTTATAATTTTCCCCGGAGTCTTAGCTATTTTGGTAATTCGATCGACTTTCTTCTCTCAATTGGAGTCAAGGCTGGCAGCCGAGGTACTGAGGTAATTTGGGGGATTTAATTATTGTGTGGGATTAGTTAAAGCCAAGAGTCGATCGAGGTAGAAACCTACTCTAAATGTATATCAGAGACCTAACTTTGGTTATAGGAATCTAAAAATTTCTCCCTAGAAATACCAACTTGAGTGCAAACTGCCCTCAACGTACCACTTTTAATATTCGAGTGATTCGGCATGACCAGTGGTGTCTCTGTCCCGTCTTCATTCTTGCGACTCATCACAATATGCTCTCGTTCACGAACGATCTCGAAGCCTAATAACTCAAAAGCTCTGATGACACGCTTCTTGGGTGAATCGGCTGGAAACTTCGGCATCAGACTGCGATCCCTGCCTCAGCGATGAACACCTCGATCGAGGGAGTATCTTCTAACATTTCTTTGCCAAAAACTTCGATGTAACAAGCAATCGCCGATTTTACATCTGCTAGAGCTTCTTCGTAGGTGTCTCCTTGACCAACAATTGCACCTACAATGCCAATGGGATAAGCCACATATCCATCTGGGTGTTTCTCAATAACGATTTTGAACTGTTTCATTGAATCTTGTTTATAGAGTAGAGAGTTTATTTTGGCACGGGATTTGCCTAGGATCAACCAACCCCTGGGAGGTCAAAGCCAAGAGTCGATCGAGGTGGAAATCTGCTCTACTGGTTGGGGTTCTTTGCTGGGTTCTTCAGATTCCTTGGGAGATTCTTTGACAGAGTCTGGAGGAGGGGAAGATTCTGGAGGAGATTCCTTGGGAAATTTTTTAGGAGGTTCTGGGGGAGTTTCGATCAAGGAGTTTGCAGATTCTGGCTGATCTAGTTGATCCACGGGCGGGGCTTTCTTTTGGAAAGTGAGGGTTTCGTCCACGCAGTCTACCCAGATGGTGTCCCCAGAAACAAAGGTATTTTCGAGGAGCTTGGTGGCGATCGGGTTCTCAATTTCCCTTTGGATGGCTCGTTTCAGGGGTCTAGCTCCGTAGACGGGATCGTAGCCCACATCGGTGATGTAGGTTAAAGCCGTGGGAGAGATTTCAATGCCGATTTTTTGATCAGAAAGGAGATTTTGCACCCGCTTGAGTTGGATAGTGACAATCTGCCTGAGTTCGGTTTTATCCAGAGTATGAAAAATAATGGTGTCATCGAGACGGTTGAGAAATTCCGGGCGGAAATGCGATCGCAACACCTCCATCACTCGTTTTTCCATTTCCTTATAATTAGCATCATCCCCACTCACACTGAGAATATGCTTACTGCCAATGTTGCTGGTCATGACAATAATTGTGTTCCGGAAATCCACCGTCCGACCTTGGGAATCCGTCAACCTGCCATCATCCAACACCTGCAATAGAATATTAAACACATCGGCATGGGCTTTTTCCACTTCATCTAACAAAACCACCGAGTAGGGACGGCGGCGAATTGCTTCCGTGAGTTGTCCCCCTTCTTCATAGCCCACATAGCCGGGAGGCGAGCCGATCAGCCGGAACACCGTTTGCTTCTCCATGTATTCCGACATATCTAGGCGTACCATGGCATCATCGCTATCAAAGAGAAATTCCGCCAAAGCCCGTGCTAATTCAGTTTTTCCAACTCCGGTGGGCCCCATAAATAGGAAAGAACCGATCGGGCGACCCGGATCCTTCATCCCTGCCCTAGCTCTCCGAATCGCTGCCGACACTGCCACCACTGGCTCACTTTGCCCAATGACCCGTTGATGGAGATGTTTTTCTAGCTGGAGGAGTTTTTGACGCTCCGATTCCAACAGGCGAGTTACGGGAATACCCGTCCATTTACCCACAATTTCCGCAATATCCCCATCGGTGACTTGCTCCCGCAGGAGAGATTTCCCTTGGGATTGAATTTCTAAAAGCTCCGTTTCCTTGGCTTCCCGTTCCCGTTGCACTGTTTCCAATCTGCCGTACTTGAGTTGGGCTGCCTTGTTGAGGTCGTAGGCTCGCTCGGCTTGTTCTACTTGGAGGCGCAGTTGTTCTTCCTCTTCTTGGAGGAGCTTGATGCCATCGAGGAGTTGTTTCTCGTTCTGCCATTGAGATTCTAGGGCTTCCTTCCGGGGCTTGAGGTCACTAATTTCTAGCTTCAGTTTCTCTAGGCGTTCTTGGGAATTGCGGAAAGATTGATTGGTGGGCTTGGCAACTTCCCCCTCGATCGACAGCTTTTCCATTTCTAGTTGGGTCAGCCGTTGCTCGATCGTCTCTAGTTCCGTAGGTTTAGAGGTAATCTGCATTTTTAATTTTGCCGCTGCCTCGTCTACTAGGTCGATCGCCTTGTCTGGAAGGAAGCGATCGGTAATATAGCGATTGGACAAAGTAGCCGCCGCCACCAGAGCCGAATCAGTAATCTGTACCCCATGGTGGACTTCGTAGCGTTTTTTCAAACCCCGCAAAATCGAGATAGCATCTTCCACTCCCGGTTCTGGGACATAAACCTGCTGGAAGCGGCGTTCCAAGGCGGCATCTTTTTCAATATGCTTCCGGTATTCCTCTAGGGTTGTAGCCCCAATACACCGCAGTTCCCCCCTAGCCAACATCGGTTTGAGGAGGTTCCCTGCATCCATGGTGCCGTTAGTAGCCCCCGCCCCGACAACGGTGTGCAGTTCATCGATGAAGAGGACAATCTGCCCGTTAGAATCTAAAACTTCCTTCAGCACTGCCCGGAGACGGTCTTCAAATTCGCCCCGATACTTGGCTCCGGCAATCAGACTACCCATGTCGAGGGAAATTAACTGGCGGTTTTTCAAGGATTCAGGCACATCTCCTTTAATAATTCTTTGGGCTAATCCTTCGGCGATCGCTGTCTTGCCTACTCCCGGCTCCCCAATTAACACGGGGTTATTCTTCGATCGTCTCGATAAAACTTGAATTACCCGACGGATTTCTTCATCCCGCCCAATCACTGGATCCAATTTCCCACCCTTAGCCTGCTCCGTCAGATCTCGCCCATACTTTTCAAGGGCTGCGTAGCGATTTTCGGGGCTTTGATCGGTAACTTTTTGACTGCCCCGGATCGATTTAATCGCCGCTTCTAATTTGGCAGTATCGGTATTGAAAGTCTTGAGGGTGCGTCTACCTAGGCGATCGTCATCGGCAAAGGCAAGCCACATATGCTCTACAGCAATAAAATCATCCTCTAGGGCATTACGAAAGAATTCGGCTCGATCGAGCATGATATCCAAACCCCGACCTAGATACAACTGATCCACCGTCGGAAACCGGGGCTGCCGAGTGGTGAAGTTTTCAATCTGCTTTTTGAGGGGGGGAATATCGATCAACACCTTGAGCAAAATTGTATCGGTCAAACCCTCCTGTTCCAACAGGGCAATAATTAGGTGTTCGACCTCTAACTGCTGATTGCGAAACCGCCGAGCCACATCCTGAGACTTGACGATCGCCTCCCAAGCTTTATCTGTAAATTTACTTGAATCTGTAGGTTGCATTATTCATCCATAAATACCTATGTGTCTTTATCCTAACGGATTTTGTCCCTTTGCAGTTGCCACCACCCATTTATCAAATACCTAATCTTGGCTATAGTTAGCTTAGAGTTGTAGAAAAATAGAGAAATGAAAACAAAAATATCAACTCAATTAGCAATTGATCTCCCCATGTCTGCTCTAGAGGAATTTTGTCAGCGCTGGCAGATTCAGGAGTTGGCTGTGTTTGGTTCGGTTTTGCGATCAGATTTTAGTGCTGATAGTGATGTGGATTTTTTGGCAATATTTGCTCCCTATTCTAGTTGGAGTTTGCTCGATCGAGTGCGGATGGAGTATGACTTAGAAGATATACTGAAACGCAAGGTAGATTTGTTAGATCAAGAAGAGGTGGAATCTAGCCCGAATTGGATTCGCCGCCGGGATATTTTGAACTCAGCAAGGATTATTTATGCGGCGGGATGAAGCTCATTTGTTAGATATTGCAAGATTTGCTAGAGAAATTCTTAATTTAACTAATGGCATGGATGAGTTGAATTTTGCAGCATCACGAACTTCTCAGTTAGCTGTATTGTACGAAATTGCGGTGTTGGGAGAGGCGGTGAAGCGGTTATCACCGGAGTTTCGATCGCGCCATCAAGAAATTCCTTGGAAAGAAATTGCAGGGATGCGGGATAAGGTAATTCATCAATACGATCGAGTAAAAATTTCTGTTGTGTGGCGGGTAGTTTCTATAGAAATTCCTGAATTGTTGGCTAATCTAGAGCCACTGTTACCCCAAGAATATTAAATTCTGCTATTCTTTCAAAAATTCCAAGGAGTTTAAACTTACCTGTTCAATCCTCAAGCTTTATCTGTAAATTTACTTGAATCTGTAGGTTGCATTAGTTACCAATAAATACCCATGTGTCTTTATCCTAGCTGATCTTGTCCATTTCTGGGGTTGCTAGGAGCTAGGGATATTTGCAAACCTGACAAAGCCCTAAGAATTATTGCTTTTTGAGAAGATTTGAATAAATTCCTTCAAGGGAGATTAAGCCTCTCCTCACTAGCTATAGAATAAGCAGAATAAATTTTATAGTCATCAGGAGTGAACACCCGTGAAAACCCAAATCAAACAGTTCTTGCGTCTACCCTTAGCGATGATGGTAGCAGTGTCGATAGGTAGTGTAGCGATTCCCAGCTTGGCTTTTGATGAAGCCGACGTGGCTAGAGTCGCCCCGCGTGCCAACCTAATAAGTGCTGATCTAAGCGGAGCCGATCTGAGGGGCAGAGACCTACAAGGTGCCATCCTATTCGGGGCTAATCTACAGGGTGCCAATCTTCAAGGTGCTAACCTACAAAATGCCGGCCTATCATTTGCCAACCTACAAGGTGCTAACCTACAAGGTGCCAACTTACAAGGTATTAATCTACAAGGTACTAATCTACAAGGTGCTAATCTACAAGATGCTAATCTACAAGGCGCCACGATAAATTTACTATCAATAACCTCCCGATTGCCATTATTTACTGGCCGTGGGAATGATATGTTGAGATTTTCCCTCTCAAATGAAGAAAATCCAACCATTGTAGTAGGAGAACCCGACCTACGAAGTCTAGAAAGTACCGACCTACGAAGTGCCACCTACAACAGTTCTACTAAGTTCTCCGATGGTTTTTACCCTGGACAAGCTGGAATGATACTGGTTCCTTAGGATAAGCCTGTATCTCCAAGCGCTGATTAATTTTTTCCAAAGTACTTAGGGTTAATTGTTTAGGGCTAGGGTTTGGTTAGGGTATACCAATATCTGCAAACCTGACCAAACCCTAATATCGATTTGTCTTTCTTCTAGCAAGTTTTCGGCTCTAGGTTAATCCCCTAGAAAAATATAGGAGTTCTCAGCCTAGTTGCAGGTAGTCCCCGTTCGTTGGGGATGAGGATCCGGGCTTGGCAGTTACTAGATTGAGGATTAGCTTGATTGCTCAATTCACAGGTAGCAAGTCCTAATAATAACCGTTGATCATTAAATATCCGTAAACTGTAGCCGTATTCTCTAGCATTAATCGCAAAATGATTAATTAAGCTATATTTTTCTATGTAATTAATAAAACTCCAAATTTGTCGATCGACCACCAAATCTATGCGTTTTTCTTGGGGATAAATTAACCAATTAATCACAATCTGCCGCCCAAATTGATCCCGCACCCACCATAAACTTGGGTTAGTAATTCCCTCCTGAGAAACCGTATCTGCCGTAATAATTCCCCGATCTAAAGCTAAGTCTGGTTGATTAATTAAATCTAGTTCTAAGGGTAAATTAATTATAGATTGGCTAGATTGATTAGGAGCTTGATTAGGGACTTGATTAGATTGTTTAACTTGATTAGAGGAAATCATTGCCTCAGCGATCGGCGCAAGAGCTAGAGGAGGAACTATCCCAGTTGTAGTGAAGATAGTCAGGATTTTTAAGAATCTATCAAACTTAGTAAACATAGATTTTTGAATAGATTACAAAATAAATTTAGATCAATTGAGCAAGGCGGAGTTTGGCCGATCGAGAACGGGGATTTACTTTCATTTCGGCATCTTGGGGAATAATCGGCTTTTTAGTCAGCACCTGCAATAAAGGATTTTCTCGGAAACTATGTTTAACTATTCTATCTTCCAAACTATGGAAACTAATCACCGCAATTCTGCCTCCGGGTTGGAGCCAATGGGGAGCAACTTGCAAAAACTTTTCTAGCGAAGCCAACTCCTGATTTACCGCAATTCTTAAACCCTGAAAAATTCGAGTTGCCGGGTGAATTCTGCCGTAACGGTAAGCACTGGGTACAGATTGACTAACTGCTGCCGCTAACTCCGTAGTTGTCTGAAAAGGACGCTTCTCCACAATTACTTTCGCTAACTTTCTAGATAATCTTTCTTCCCCATACCTATAGAAAATATCCGCCAGTTGTTGTTCCTGCCAAGAGTTAATAATCGTCTTTGCTGTCAGAGTTTGGCTTTGATCCATCCGCATATCTAGATCAGCTTCCAAGCGAAAACTAAACCCCCGACTCGGCTCATCCAACTGATAAGAACTCACCCCCAAATCTGCAATAATTCCTGCAAACTTTTGCTTGGGTTGATACTCTGCAAAATTTCCTCGCCAAAACTGGAGTCGATCGCCATACTCCGTGAGGGAATTTCGACAATGGGTAATGGCAGCCTCATCTCGATCGATCGCTGTCACTCTCCCCCCCGCCTCTAAGATCAATCGACTATGCCCACCCCCCCCAAGGGTCACATCTAAATAACTCTCTCCGGGCTGAACTTCTAATCCTGTAATTACCTCTTGGGGCAGCACCGACTGATGGGAAAATTCTTTACTCACTACTAATCACTACTGCTGCTCTAGCCAATGTTCTAAATCTGTAATACTCGTAAAATCAAAAATTTGATCTTCTAGAATCTCTATTTGCTCGATCGACAAATTATCTAAACGTTGCTCTAAACCTTGAGGTATTTCCCCTGACAATTTAATTAAGCGTTTTTTGATTACATTTAACGCACCCTGTTGTAAACCCTGTTGTAAACCCTGTTGTAAACCCTGTTGTAAGCCTTCTTGAATCATTTGATTATACCAAGGCGACTCTCTTAATATTTTCATATCCCACCTCATGATTTCTTGGATTATCTGTGTTTCTAGCACAAAACCAGCAAAGAATGCTAGTAAAGGTTCTAAATCTTCTAGTTGGTCTTGATTGCGAAGTAATTGTACTGCTCTAGCTACTTTAGCTGGTTGACTACCTCCTTGTAAAATTGGCACAAAGGGGAGCAGGGTTGGCAGGGGTTGTTGCAGAACTAATTCTGCATCTATTTCCCAGAGATTAATTACTCGATAGTCTTGCTTTGCTTCTAATCCTAACAGCTCCGATCGATAAAAATTGGGAGTAACAGCATTTCGTGGGGGCGGAAGAATATTGACTAAGACGGGATAAATCAGAAGTTTATAGCGTTCTTCAGCTAGGGCAGCATAGGCTCTCATGCGCTGGGGCATATAGCGATCAAACCGTAGTTGCAGCTCCGTTAATACTAAAAATTCCCCCTGTTCAGGTAGAAAGGCTTTTTGTAAAACATCTCCTTCTCGGCTAATCCATTGAAAATCAGCAGAGAGAAATCCTAAAGAAGTGATCTGGGGTAAACCTGTGACCCACTGCAACCAAGCATCAGGAGCAAGGCTGATTAATCTTTTACTGCCAATATCTGCTTTCTGAGCCATAGTTGTTCTTGCAATCTCTTCTTGAATCTCTGCTTAAATTCCTTTTAAATACCTTCTTCCAGAAAATTATGCAGGGCTGCTTTTAGTTCTGAGGTATTAGTTGTGGCAGTGCCAAAGACCCGGACAACAATACTGGCAGCTAAGTTACCTAAGACCGCAGCTTCCCAGAAAGAGGCTCCGCAACAGAGGGCTAGGGTCAGGGCAGCGACTACGGTATCTCCGGCTCCTGTGACATCAAAGACATCAGTGCGATTAAAGGCAGGAATGTGGGATTCTGTCCCGTCTCGATCGAACAAGGTCATCCCCTCTTCCCCACGGGTAATTAACATTTTCTCAGCTTGGGTGAGAGCCAAAAGATCCTGGCCAGCTTGAGTTAGAGTTTGAGCGTCTTTAATTCGATAGCCTACGGCTAGTTCTGCCTCTGGGAGATTGGGGGTAAAGAGGGTGGCTCCGGCAAAACGGTGGAGGTCTTTTTGGGTATCGACAATGATGGGAATCTCTCGAATCAATCGACTAGATAGCACAGCTTCAATCACGGCGGGGTTAAGAACACCATCCCCATAGTCAGAACAAATTACCGCTTGTAGATCCGGTGAATCTTGATGTAATTGGGTTTTGATAAATTCAGCTAATTGTAATTGTAGGTCGGGATCAGCGGGATCATCAGACTTACGATCAACTCGGACTATTTGTTGTGTCACCGATTGACGGGCATGACCAGAAATTCTAGTTTTTGTCACCGTAGGGCGGTAGGGGTCGAGCAACATCCCGGAAATATCAATCCCTGCCTCAGAGAAAATTCTCGCCATGGCTTCCCCTTGGATATCTTTGCCGACTAAGCCCACTACCTTAACCTGCGCCCCCAGTTTGGCGAAATTATACACCGCATTTGCTCCCCCACCGGGAATCTGTCGGGTATGTTCATGGCGGAGAATCAACACTGGGGCTTCTCTGGAAATACGCTCTACCTGTCCAGTCAGAAATTCATCTAGGGTCAAGTCCCCCACCACTAAAACTCTAGTTTGGGAAAATTGGTCAATTAAGGCAAAGAGTCGATCGGCTGCTGCCCGAATTTGATCATTAAAATCCTGAATCTTATTATCAACCTTAGGGTCAAAAATCTTACTCATTACTGCCCCCCGGACAAACTTCTGGGCTGTAGGCAAAAGGCACTGTAACTATGTATACCTTGGCAGGACTGAACTGGGGATAAGCCTTTGCTGCCTCGATCGCCGCCTGATTGAAAATTCCATAGCCAGAACTTTGGAGAATGGTTGGGCCCTTGGTAATCGCCCCTTCTTCATTAAGAATCATCCCTAGGATCGCTGTTCCTCCTAGCTGCGGTCCACAGGCTTCTGAAGGATAGGGTACATCTAGGGTTAGCTTCACCTGTCGATCTTGCTGGAGTAAAACTTCGTTCCCTTCACCCAAAAAATCAGTAAAGCCGATACTTAAACCATCTTCGGTTAATTCTGTCTGGCTGGGATCAAAAGCAAGGAGGGGATTGGGAGTGACACCATTCGGAGAGACACTGCCACCATTACCACCATTGCCACTATTTTCACCACTATTACCGGGAGTACCAGTTTCACCATTATTGCCTGTACTGGGACTAGGAGAAGACGTGGGACTAGGATTTACCACCATTCCAGTACCAACATCACTGCCACTAGGACTGGGAGATGGGGAAAGAGTAACTGAGGGAGATGGAGAAGGACTAATAGCTGCCAAGGGTGACGGACTAGAGGTGGGGGAAGGGGAGGGGGCAACAGCAATCAAGGGTGACGGGCTGGGGATATTGCTAGGTGAGGTTTGGCGAAAAAAGCGGTTGAAGATCGATCGTCCCCCAATTCTAAAATTACCAGTAGTGGTAGAGGCATCAAGCCCTTCTAATTCGGTTGTAATCAACTGCCTCGATCCTTCTCTTGCTTGATTTTCCTCATTGCCAAGGATACTACGAGGATTAGAAACATTAGGGGAATTAGTTCTCCCACTACTACCAATACCCAAATTGTTGGTAGATGTCCCCTGCCTTGCTTGATTGTCCTCATTACCGAGGATATTCCAAGGATTAGAAGCACTAGGGAAATTAGTTCTCCCACTGCTACCACTACCAAAATTATTAGAAGGTGTCCCCGGCACAAAGCTATAAAGTCCGGGATTGACGGCGGTTCCCTGTTGGTTAGGCACACCGGGCAGAGGCACACCACTAACAGACGGGGGTAAGGGCGGAGCATCCCGGCGAATGCGTGATTGTTCTTGGGGGGTCAACTCCACAATTCTGACTTCCTTCGGCACAGAGGGGCGCTGAAAGAACGGCAAGGAAGGTAGACCGTAGCCAGCGACACCATGAATTACCACGGAGACGACGATCGCCACATTCAAGGGCTGCAATAGCTTTTCTGAAACACTCTGATCACTATTTCGGTACACCAGAGAGAGGCTATTTTTTGGTTTTGGGGTAGGAATGGGGGTTTCTAGATTAACCATAGATTAGAGATGGGGCAAGGGTGGGGAGATTAAGATAAAAAGTAAAAAATAAAAAGTTAAAAGTCAAAAGTAGTTTAGAGATAAAACAAGTATTAAGACAGGTTTTCAGGAGATAAAGTTGCTAGAGAGTTTAGATTACAAGAAATTATGCAGTTAAAGTTGCTGGGGGGAGATGGGGGCGTTTTAACAATCATGAGTGAGAAGTAGGGCAAGGCTAGGTAGGGAAGATCAATCAGACATATGATATTACTCGTTTTGACAGACTGGCTCTTGCCACGGTAGCAATTCTCAATTATGGAAAAACTGCGCGATCTAGAGAAGCTATAAGTCTTAATTATATCCTTCCGCAACTTGGACAAAAAACTTTTTGATACTATTTTTTATTTCATACGCTTTAAGGTGAGAGTTGCTACAAGTTTTCGATAAAATACAACACCTAAGAGTGGCAAAACTTCATTTAGGTGATAACTTAGGCAGATTATTCTCCTAATAAATTATGCATAGAATAAACGGACTTGCCGTCATAGGTCTGAATAAAATCATCAGAAGAACTTTTGCGCGGACCGTTTACATCGGGATTTGTCCATCCAACCCATTGACTGTATTGATCATCAAAAGCCCCATAAAGAGTCTCAATAGAGAGGATTCTTTTTGCTTGACCAGAAGTGTCACCTGCTAGATCACGAGCATATCTATTATTATAGAAAGTATTACCATCTCTAGAATCCATATTAAACCACTCCCAGCATTGAGTAGGAGTTGGAAAAATATATTCATAAATTCCTTGAAAAATTCTTAGTGGTCTGTCTTCAACCCTTGAAAGTCTAATTCCATCTACTTCTCTAGCACAGGAAGTTTCTGGAGTAGCAACACTTCTATTTTGGATATTCAAAAAAGTATTGGATAAAGGTTGGCCAGCACGACTAGTTCTAACTATAATTTCTCCGTTCTTTACCTTACACCATCCACCTTGATACTGATCACCCTTAAATTCGTCAGGACCAGTAGAGTAGATTCTAGGTACACCTGTTACCTTAGTAACTCTCTGATCGGCTGGAATAGTGCTGAAAATAATGTCTAACTGAGAATTAGTAAAAATTTGGTTTGGAGTAAGCAAAGTACTAAGCTGAGACCTATCTACTGGAGTTACAGATGAAGCGACAGTGCCAGTATCAGTATAAGTATAAGTATTAATACTTTGGGCGGGTCTTCCAGCATTTGGAAAAATACCTAGCACTGGATCGTCACCAAAGATATTTTTATCACCATGAGTAAATTGTGAATAGTGAGTTTTGTTCACTATTCCGTTAGTAGTAACCTCATCATCCTCTACATATCCTTGAAAAATATAGGGGTTTGAGTCGGTAATACCAGCTTGAAGATCTGCGATAAAGGTTTGCCAATCAAAAGTATAACGATTAGTCTTAACGCTAAGGATATAATTGGAGCTTGGTGAGGTAAGAGAAGACATACGACTAGGAGTTAGTAGAGTAATATTAGGTAGTAGGAGTCTCTAAAGATAAAACACAAAGTGAATTAAAAAATTAAGATTGAGTGATTATATCATCAGCATTTATTTTTAAGATACTCTCTCTTTTAGCTTCTTGTATCTAAAGCCTCGTAATCTCAGCAATTCTCATTATGGCGAAGCTGCTCGATCAAGAAAATCTAGAAGCCTTATTCTATCCTTACAGTAACTTGAAAAAAAAGAAGCTTTGGCGACTAAAGTCACAGCTATAGGAGCAAAATCTGCCTAGTAATTTAATGAAATCTTCAAATTTCTATCAGTACACGTAGGTAGACTTTATTCTTATAGTTCGATTAACTGCCAGAAAATTTTAAAACATCCTCTAAGAAACAAGGCTGACCCCAGCTTTTAGATCAAGGATTTTGGCGATCGCCTCTTCTACGACTTTATCCGGGGTAGAAGCTCCAGAGGTCACGCCGATCAAGAGATTGCCTGCCGGGAGCCAGTTAGGGGTAATTTCCAAATCTTTGCCGAGGGGTTTGTGTTCGATCGAGTTATCTGCCCGAATACGATCGCTACTATCAATGTGGTAGGAAGGGATATTTCGATCGATGGCAATTTCTTGGAGGTGGGTGGTGTTGGAAGAGTTGTAGCCGCCGATGACCAACATCAAATCTAGGGGTTCTTTGACTAGATCAAACATGGCATCTTGCCGCTCTTGGGTCGCATCACAAATGGTATTAAAACTCATAAAGTGGGCATTCAAATTCATCGCCCCGTATTTTTGCAGCATGGTTTTTTCAAGGAGCTTACCAATCTGTTCCGTTTCTCCCTTAAGCATGGTGGTCTGGTTCGCCACTCCCACTTGGATCAAGTCTCGATCGGGATCAAAGCCTTCAGAATAAGCATTTTTAAATTTGGTGAGAAATTCTGCTCGATCGCCCCCGTGGAGGATGTAGTTAGCTACGTATTCTGCCTCTTTGAGATTGAGTACAATCAGGTATTTATCCGCAAAGGAACTAGTCGCCACAGTTTCCTCATGGTTATACTTGCCGTGAATAATCGAGGTGAAATCCCCTTTTTTATGCTTCTCAACGGTGTTCCAAACCTTCGACACCCAAGGACAGGTAGTATCGACAATTTTGCAGCCCTTGTCATTTAACAATTGCATTTCCTGCACACTCGCCCCAAAAGCTGGCAAGATCACCACATCCCCAGTTCCTACCACCGAGAAATCTTTATCTGCGCCCTGTAGGGGAATAAACCCCACTTCCATCTCTCGCAAATGCTGATTTACTGAAGGATTATGAATAATTTCGTTAGTAATCCAGAGCCTTTCCGTGGGGAAGTGTTGCCGAGTTTCATAAGCCATCGCCACCGCCCGCTCTACGCCCCAGCAAAAACCAAAAGCCTGAGCTAACAAAATTGTTACTCCCGGACGTTCTAGCCGATAGTTATTGTCTCTAATTTCTTGAATCAGGCTACTTTGATACTCTGACTGCATCACACCAGCGACTTCGGCTCCATGCCCAAAACTGCGACGGTGATAATTGGGGGATTCATGGAGGGAACGCTTAAAGGCTTTGGTATCCATAGGGCATCTCAAAAAAATTTTATTCTTGAATTCTATAAATTCTATATTTGTTCATTCTCAGCCCTTTAGGCAAAGCTCCCCTAGGATTTACTACAAAATGGGGCAGAGAAATGGGCTATATTATTCCCTGTGTTAATTTTTATTTAGCTTTCCTAATTAATTTGTGTGGGTTTTGCCACCTGAGAGAAAATTTTATGGCTTATTCGATCGTAACTAATATCTGTGAAGGCATTGCTGACTGTGTTCCTGCCTGCCCTGTCGCCTGTATTCTGCCCGGAGAAGGGAAAAACACTAAGGGGACTGATTGGTTTTGGATTGATTTTGATACTTGCATTGACTGTGGAATTTGTCTCCAAATCTGTCCTGTGGCGGGGGCAATTTTGCCAGAAGAAAGACCCGATCTTCAAAGCACTCCTTAAAGCCTGACTTTGCTTGTGTAGTAGCGACTTTAGTCACCTTAGATAATTAAACTAATAAAATCGGCATTGGTGTTATTTACTTTTATTGTTTCTTTCATCAGCAATAATATGCAAGTCCACATCTTTGACATACTTCATAAGTTGTTGCATAGGAGAAGGTTTAAGGAGTAATTGCCAACGGGATTTTTGAGTTTGACCGAGGACAATTTGGGTGATGCGATGGGCTTGGGCAACTTCGGCGATCGCCCTTGTGACGTTATTACCCACAATCCGAATAAACTCGCCCCCCATTTGCTTACAAAAATTCTCACACATTTCTATATGAAGAGATTCTTGTTTATTGAGAAATCGCTCTGGATCACTAACAAAAACTGCATAAAATCTGGCATGAAGTTGAGTAGCTAATCTGGCTCCCCGGCGCAGGAGTTGTAGAGAATTGGGATAGGTAGATACGCACACCAAAACCCGTTCATGAACGCTACAAACATGACCATGCACCCCAGAATTTGCCCCAGCTTCAATGTTGTCCGCAACTTCCCTTAGAGCTAATTCCCGTAAGGCGACTAGATGACGGCGTTGGAAGAAATTTTCTAGGGATTTTTCGATTTTTTCTGGAGCATAGATTTTGCCTTCTTGTAATCGTTCTTGGAGGGTTTCTGGGGTGACATCGACGACCACCACTTCTGTAGCTTCATCCAGAATGCGATCGGGAATCCGCTCTCGGACAATCACTGTGGTAATCTTGGCAACTAGATCATTCAAACTTTCTAAATGCTGAATATTCACTGTGGAATAAACATCAAGCCCTGCCTCTAGCACTATCTCCACATCTTGATAGCGCTTTTCTCTAGGAGAGCCGGGGACATTAGTATGGGCTAATTCATCAATTAAAACTAACTGGGGGCGACGCTCCAAAATAGCATCAGTATCCATCTCCTTCAGGAGGACTCCACTATAAAGGGATTCTCGTAGGGGGATAGTTTCAAAGCCGAACGCTTTTTCTAGGGTTTCCTGCCGCCCGTGGGTTTCTAATAAACCAATGACCACATCAATACCCTCATCCCGTAATTCTGCCCCCTCTTCCAGCATTCGGTAGGTCTTGCCCACGCCGGGAGCCATGCCAATAAAGATTTTGTGTTTGCCCCGGCGCTTGCTAGTTTGGGAATAGAGATCGGTTGCCGGAATTGGTGGATGGTCCGGAGATGGTGGTGATGTAGTCATGGGCTGAGGAATCATAGATTTCAGAAAAATTGCTTAAGCACTACCTAAATCGTCTAAAGCTAGGTTTAAGCGTAATACATTCACTCCGGGTTCGCCAAAGATGCCCAGAAATCTGCCGTCGGTGTTTTGGGTGATCAGGATTTCTACTTGATTGGGATCAAGGTTTCTTGCCGTGGTAATTCGAGGAATTTGCGATCGAGCCGCTTCGGGGGTGATGTGGGGATCAAGGCTAGAGCCAGAGGTATAGATTAGATCCGCCGTCGGCTCAATTCCTGCTTGCCTCAAGGTGGCGATCGTCTCTTGAACCCGTTTTAACAAATCTGGATTACTAGGGGCAAAATTACTCGCTCCCGATACCCCAGTTTTCAAAATTCCTGCTTCGTCTTTGGCTGGATCCGCCGTGCTGTAGCTGGTGGTACTAGGACGGCTCAAAAAGTAGCGATCGCTAGCAAAAGGTTGCCCAATTAAGGCAGAACCTACTACCTGCCCCTGAGCATTTTTCAATAGACTTCCATTGGCTTGGTAGGGAAATAGCTGCCCAATTCCTAAAATTAATAAGGGATAAAGAACCGCCGTGATCACCCATAGCCCGATCGTGACTTTAATCGCCGTAGTCGTTTCTCGCAAAATAGACATGATTTAAAACTTCTCCATAATAATTACATTGAGCAGTAAAGACTAATAACTGTTTACTGTTCAATGTTCACTGATTAAAACTTTTCCGGTTGTAAAATCACGGCAAATAGATAAATACACAGAGCTAGGATCACTAGACCTAAAAGAGCGATCGACCAAGCTGTTTTTGGGGTGATCTCTGCATTAGATTGGGCATAGACAACCTGAGCAATGGGGAGATTTAGGCACAGTAAAAGAAAGATGGCGATCGACTTAGAATGCTGTCGAGAAAATTCTTTTAATTCTGCCTTTCCTGCTAACAAATCAAACCCGATCGTATCTGCTAAAACTTGACGTATTTTCATAATCTTTGCCTATTAAATTTCCTAGTTTCTTAGCGTAATAGTAATTTGTCTGGTAGGGGCGCAAGGCTTTGCGCCCGATAGCCTCTATGTTTATCAAGCACTTAACGAAACAAGATTAAGCCAGTCCCAGTAGAGAAACGACTACATCGATTACCTTAATCCCGATAAAAGGCACAATCACTCCCCCCAAACCATAGATGAGAATGTTATCTCGCAGGAGTTGGTTGGCGGTGACAGGACGGAATTTTACCCCCTTGAGCGCCAGAGGAATTAGAGCCGGGATAATCAAGGCGTTGAAAATTAGAGCCGACAGCACCGCAGATTGAGCGCTGGCTAAACCCATAATATTTAAGCCCCCAATCCCTGCTGCCGAGAACATAGCGGGGATAATCGCAAAGTATTTGGCAATGTCATTGGAGAGGGAAAAAGTAGTTAAGGCTCCTCTGGTAATTAGGAGTTGTTTGCCGATCGTCACGAGGTCAATTAACTTTGTCGGATCAGAATCTAAATCCACCATATTGGCAGCTTCTTTTGCCGCTTGGGTTCCCGAATTCATCGCCACCCCGACATTTGCCTGCGCTAGAGCCGGAGCATCGTTCGTACCATCTCCCGTCATCGCTACTAGTTTCCCGGCAGCTTGTTCCCGTTGGATTACGGCGATCTTATCCTCTGGAGTAGCTTCAGCAATAAAATCATCAACCCCTGCTTCATCAGCAATTACCGAGGCAGTAATCCGGTTATCTCCCGTGAGCATAATGGTTTTAATCCCCATCCGGCGCAACTGATCAAACCGTTCTCGAATACCGGGCTTGATAATATCCTTGAGGTAAATAATTCCGTAAAGTTCTCCCTGTTGACACACGGCAAGGGGAGTCCCACCTAATAGAGAAACCCGTTCGTAGGCAGCATCTAATTCGGGATTAATTTGACCACCCCTTGAACGCACGAAACCCTTAATAGAATCCACCGCTCCTTTACGAATTTCTGTACCATTAGGTAAATTTGTGCCACTCATGCGAGTCCGAGCCGAAAAATCTATGCTTTCTGCCGTAGCCGGATCAAAATCAATGGTCGCTCCCAACTTCTCCGCCAACCGGACGATCGACTTCCCCTCCGGTGTGGTATCAAAAATGCTGGAACCCAGAGCCACTTTCGCTATTTCTAGCAAACTATGACCATTGATAGGGATAAATTCCTCCGCAAGGCGATTTCCCAGAGTAATAGTCCCAGTTTTATCAAGGATCAAAGTACTCACATCCCCACAGGCTTCCACAGCTCGCCCAGAAGTTGCCACCACATTAAACTGAGCTACCCGATCCATCCCGGCAATGCCGATCGCACTCAGCAACCCACCGATCGTAGTCGGAATCAAGGCAACTAAGAGGGAGACTAATACCGTGACACTGACGGGACTGCCGACAAAATTGGCAATGGGGGGAATGGTTGCCACAACAATGATAAAGACCAAAGTTAAGACAGCTAAAAGCACAGTGAGGGCGATCTCATTGGGGGTTTTGGTGCGTTCGGCTCCTTCGACAAGGGAGATCATGCGATCGAGAAAGCTCTGCCCCGGATCGGATGTCACCCGCAAAATTAATTCATCGGAAATAATCTTGGTTCCCCCCGTGACCGAGCTTGCCACATCACTACCGGGTTCCTTGAGGACTGGCGCAGATTCCCCCGTGATTGCAGATTCATCCACCGAGGCAACCCCACCAATAACTTCCCCATCTGCCGGAATCGTATCCCCCATGATCACCTTGATGCGATCGCCCTTCCGCAGAGCCGTGGAACTTACTTCTTGAATGGTGTCATTTTCCAATAATTTCCGAGCAGTAGTATCAGATTTGGTGGCTCGGAGAGAATCTGCCTGAGCTTTCCCCCGTCCTTCCGCTACGGCTTCGGCAAAATTAGCAAAGAGTAAGGTCGCTAGTAAAATTACTGTCACCAGAAAGTTAAAGAGGCGATTATTCCCTTGGACTGAGCCAAATAAATCTGGGTCAAGCGTTAATAATGCGGTCACGATCGTACCTACCCAGACCACAAACATCACCGGATTGCGGATCATCACTTGGGGATTAAGTTTGCCAAAAGCCGATTTCAAAGCCCTTGCATACAAACCTTGAGTATTCACTTGATTTCTTTGCAGACGTTTAGAAACAGTCATAGATTTAGAATCTTACGAGATTTCCTCTGATGTATTTTTCTGAATTTGTTGATAAAACCAGCGAGTAGCTTGTCCGGTTTCTCCTTGATCTAATTGATCTAGAGTTTGATTAAGTAATTCAACTTTTAACCCTGTTAATGCTTGGGAACTATCAGATTCTAAGTATTTACCATTTTCCTGAAGGATAAACATCAATACCTGCTTTGCCCGGATACTAATTACCCAATATTCAGGTATTTTTAGAGCAGCATAAAGTTTCTTTTTCTCATCTAGATCGATCGCCAAAGTTATATCAGATACTTCTCCTACTAAATCTGGAACTCGCCATTGATTTAGATTGATATATGGTATTTCTTCCTGTTGAGAAGAGGGAACATTTTTACCGATATATAAAACTAAGTCGGGAGCACTAGCAGCAGTTTCTGGATTCTCGATCAAGCAATTTCCTAGGAAAGTGAATTCTCGTTCGGGAAATTGTAGAGACCAAATGCCTAGAACTATAGTTATTAAGTTCCTAAACATGGCATGGTTCATACCTTCTCTACCTATATCATTGACTATTAATTGATCTAGATAGAAAAACAGTTGATAGTGGGTTTCTTCAGGTTCTGGATTATCTCGGTATTTGAGATAGTCTTGCCAAGTAGCAGATTTTTGATAGGGAAGAGTAGATTGATAGGAACTTTGAGAAGTAACTGTCATAGATTTTACTCCTAGGAACTAAGTTGGAAGGCTTCGGCGATCGCCCCCAGCGCTAATACTGGCAAGAAGGTTAAAGCTCCTAAAATTAAGATTACGCCTCCAGTCACTGTAGTGAACAATAAGCTATCGGTTCTTAGGGTTCCCGTGGTTTCTGGCACAACTTGTTTTTGCCGCATTCCATCTGCTAACAACAATAGAGCCATAATCGGAATATAGCGTCCTGCCAAGAGAACCACACTACAGCTTAGATTCCACCATAAACTCGTGGGGGCTGGCTGACTATCAGCTAATCCTTCAAACCCAGAGCCATTGTTGGCAGCAGCAGAAGCGTATTCATAAACCACTTGGGAAAGTCCATGAAATCCGGGGTTACTAATGCCTGCCAACTGCTCTGGAAAAGCAAGGGTAATTGCCGAGGGAATCAGGATAGCGATCGGATGCACCAGCAAGATAATACTGGCTAGGGCAATTTCTGGTTTTTCGATCTTTCTGCCAAAAATCTCCGGCGTTCTCCCTACCATTAATCCTGTCAAGAATACCGTCAAGATTAGGTAAATAAATAGGTAAGCAGTTCCCGTACCTTGCCCACCCCAAACTATCTGTAAAAAGAGGTTAAAAAGAACAGAAAATCCGCCTGTAGGCATAAAGGAATCGAGCAAAGCATTAACTGCTCCAGTCATAGTTCCGGTAGTACTAACCGCAAATAAAGATGATTGCGCCCAGCCAAATCGGACTTCTTTCCCTTCTAGATTAACTAATCTATTGCCAACTGCTTGATTAACTAAAGGATTGCCGACAAATTCACCCCAAGCGGTAATTCCAATCATGCCAACATAGATGATAAAAACCAATCCAAAGAGCATCCAACCTTGTTTTTTATTGCCTGCAAAAATGCTGTAGGTAATGATTAACGAGGTAGGAATAGACAGCAGAGCCACGGTCTCAATTAAATTCGTGAACCCATTAGGATTTTCGTAGGGATGAGCCGAATTAATAGCGAAGAAACCGCCGCCATTCTCTCCTAGTTCTTTAATGATTTCAAAGTGGGCAACTGGCCCCGTGGCGATCGCTTGACTTGTTCCCTCTAGAGTTTGCACCACTGCTGGAGCCGCCAAGGTTTCAGGAACTCCGCCTAGAAGTAAAATCACCGCCCCGATAATACTAATGGGTAGTAAAATCCGGGTAATCGCTTTGGTTAAATCAACATAGAAGTTGCCCAAGGGTCGCCCTGTTAAGCCCCGGATAAAAGCAATTCCTATTGCCAATCCCGTAGCTGCGGAGGTGAACATAAAAAATCCTAATCCAAAGACCTGACTACCATAACTATAGGTAGTTTCTCCACTGTAATGTTGTTGATTGGTATTGGTGATAAAGGAAATTACTGTGTGCAGATTTGTATCCCAAGTTGGAGATGCTAATCCTGTTGGATTAAAAGGCAAAATACCTTGCAACGAAAACAGTGTAAATGCGAAAATAGCCATGGTCAAATTGCTGTAGAGAACAGCCCGAATGTATTGCCACCCAGTCATTTCTGTCTCTGCACGAATTCCCAAAATCCGGTACAGGGTTGTTTCTAGGGGTTTGGCAAGGCGATCGAGGATAGTAGGTTTATCCAAAAAGACATTAGCTATATAGCTACCAAAAAACGGAACGATCATCACAACAATAGCTAAAGTAATAGCTATCTGCAATAAACCTTGCAACATTTTAATTTTGCCTATGATCTTGTTACCCCGGAGGTCGGACAAAGCCTGATGCTTGTCATTAAAACTTGCCTCGTATTTTTACCTATTTTTACTGAGGAACTTTTTTAATCAATCAGACTTCCCTTAGAAAAGATTTTTAAAGCCCATGCCTTTGTTTTGCTCTTTTTACTTCCGGGTCTAGAGTCTTTGCTCTAATAGAAATAAATACTAACAGAAATAAATCCAGAATTCATCTGGTAATCCATGAGTCTTTTCTATATGAGGAAAATTCTAGTGGCATTGGTCAACAAATAAATTTTTATATAGAGAAAAATCTTGTCTAATCATAGATAAGACTCTATTTTGCCGGGATTTAAGGGTTGCACCATAGAGAAATAATTATGCAAACTTTCTCCTGCATAGATAGATATCTATTCCCAACTAAGTTTACTTATGTCTATCATCAGGTTTGCTTATGGAGTTTTCCCAAAAATAAAGGTTACAAAGAAGCTCGATCGATAGGAAGCTCTTATAGCTGTGAAGAAATCTAGACTCTACCACCATCCAACCGATCTGCCAATTCATGGGTGAGCCGCCGTTTGGGTGCTGGGCAAGGGAATATTTTTATAAGTTGGATTAACCATTAGAACTTGATTTGAAAAAAGCTGGGGCAGTAAATTAGCTTGTTGACTCTTAAATAGAACAATTAATTGACTAACAAGATTACTGGACTGAAGAGGATCAAACTGATATTGTTAATTTTTCATTAGCCTATGCAGAATTGTTTGAAAATAGCGTTTGCAGCATCAGATGATCCTCAGCTATAGTTACTACTTAATTAACAGAGTTTAATAACTTCTGGAGACGAGCTTTAAATACCGATTTACTAAAACCCTTGATCACCTCCTCCCGCAGCCATGCCCCCTGGGAACGGACATCGCCCCCTTGGAGAATTTCGATACAAGCCCTTGCCACTGCCTCCGGGTCTCGATGGGGAACCTGCCAACCCAACCGCCCATCCTGTAAAGGATCCGCCGAACCATCACTGTCTCCAGCCAAAACTGGCACACCGCACGCCATCGCCTCCAGATAGACGATCCCAAAACCCTCCTGAGACGGCATCACATAGGCATCTGCTAGACGGTAATGATCGGGTAAATCCGCAGTTGGTACAAACCCCGCAAACACCACTCGATCGCTCACCCCCAACTCCTGAGCCAACGCAGCCAACCGGGGCTGATCATCCCCCCGCCCAATGACGAGATATTTCACTTCTGGGAACTGGGCAGCGATCGCAGGTAACGCCCGGATTGTCACATCTACCCCTTTATAGATATCCCCCGACCAGAGCCGAGCCACCGTTAGCAAAACCTGCTTGCCTGCCAAACTGTAGCGATCGACCAACTGCTGGGACTTTTCCCCCGGAGAAAACCGATCTGTATCTACCACACAGGACACCACTTGAATTTTCTCTCTGGGAATTTGGTTCACCTCACTCAGGAGATCGCCACTATAACGGCTCACCGTCCAGATGCCCGCCGCCCCTAATAAAGCCTGCTTTTGTGCCTCCGGTAAGGGATACCAGACTTCTTTGCCGTGGGTAAACACCGTGTAGGGAATCCCCAGAGGTTCTGTCAACCATTGGATCAACGGCGCAAGTTTGATATGTCCACAAAATACGTGATCTGGTAAGGCTCCCCAGAAGTGAGTGAGGAGAGCGATCGCTAATTTAGTTCTACCCCAAGGAAGCCATCTAGAAGCAAAACAACGAAAATTGAGATACTGACTAGGAAAATTTATGGGCGGCAGATCCCGGAGCAGAAATACTTCACCCCGGTGGAGTTCTCCCTCTGCTGCCAAACTATGATAAGCCGTCAACAAATCCTGAGCATAGGATTGAATCCCTCCCTCCCAGCCAAATACTTGGAGAAATACAAAAACATGGCTTTTCATTTTTTCCTAAAGGATCAAAAATTAAGTGCGGTATTAGGTGGACATTGACCACACTACTAGATTACTGGATGACTGGGGGATGAATATCTGGCACTCTCCTAAAAATAATTTGATTGCGTCCTTCCTGCTTGGCTTGGGCAAGGGCTTGTTCTGCGGTAGAAATGAGAACTGCTGAGGTCATTGATCGGGTCGGCTCCACCATGGAAACCCCAATACTGACGGTGAGATAGTTGAGGGGCGATCGACTGTGGGGAATTTGCATGGCGAGAACTTCCCGTTGGATATGTTTAGCGACGGTAATTGCTCCCGAAGCATCGGTTCTGGGTAGCACCACACTAAATTTATCACCCCCATAACGAGCTGCCAAATCCCCCGGACGTTTTACCACCGACCTCATCGCTTGGGCAATCCTGCGGAGGCTCTCATCCCCCTCTTCAGAACCATAAACTTCGTTGTAGAGTTTGAATAGGTCTATATCGCAAATAATGAGAGAAAGAATTGCCGACTCCCGTTGCATCTGCCGCCAGTTGCCTTCAATGGATTCATCAAAATGGGGACGACTAGACAGCAGAGTTAGACTATCAACGTTATTTTGGCGCTCTAGGGTTTCTTTGGCTTTTTGGAGGGCTGTTTCGGCAGCGATTCGATCGACTCTTTCTTTTTGGAGTTGCTGAATCTGAGTTTCTAGCTCCAGTTGCAAGCGACTATAGCTGACATAATTTTGTAGTCTTGCGACTAGTTCTGGGGGCTGAAACGGCTTAGAAATAAAATCCATGGCTCCGGCTTCAAAGGCTCTGACTTTATCTTCTACTGCTGATAAAAAACTCAGGAAAATTACGGAGATATGTTTAGTTTCTGGGGTGGCTTTAATTTGGCGGCATAGCTCGTAGCCATTGATCCCAGTTAGATCGGCTTCCAGAATAATCACATCAGGGTTGATCGTTTTAGCAACGCTCAAGACCACACAACTATCAGTTTCTTGAGTCAGTGGATAGCCCGCCTGTTGCAGGGTCGCAGTCAAAAGCTGGAGACTCTCTGGCTTGTCATCAACGATGAGTATATTTCCTTTAACGGGTTCATAGTAGTCGCTACTCATTACTTTTTACAGCCCTGATGTGTGATAACGGAAGTTCGGCAATACTCAGATGTTCGGCGATGCTCAGATACCCAGCAATAGGTTATCTAGTGATAGATACTCAGTCAAGCTGTCGAGCCGTAGTTGCAGTCCCTGATAGATATTTGACAAGTATTTGATAATAGGTATCTGATGGCTAACTGATAGAAAGAGTCGATCGGCTTAATGCCGCTTAATTTAATCGAACCCCAATGACTGTGGCATTAAAATTGTACTCTAGACCCTCTAGCTCGATCGAAGTCCCTACCTTAACTTTATTTCCCCCCATAACTACGCCGTCTTCAGTCATCTGGGCTTTGCCAGCCAAGGTCATGAGCATATCCACACTAAAAATATCAGCACGGGGGTCGGGCAGCGCTTTCACAGAACCATCAGGTTGGGGAACGACGACAGTTCTTTCTAGTTGTCTAGCAGCTTTGATATCTACTTTGCCGTGGGGTTGGTTGCGGATAATCACATTGGTTTGCTGTCCAGCCTTGAGATTGTTCATCAGACTAGAGGAGTCCACTACATTTAAGCCTCTGACGAGGACATCTACTTCTACCGATTTGCTGTTAGAGTTGACCTGAGCGATCGATCGACCAGTGCCGGGAAATAGAAAAATCCCCACCAATACCATCAAAATCACCAAACCTGCCCCCAAATCAAGGATGCTAACTTTGCCAAACAAACGCCCTTGGGAATCCAAAATAGCCATAGAAAATTAATTACTCTAGTTTTAACTTAGTTTCAACGTTGGATTAATCACGATTTATACCCCTGATCAATACTCATAGGGTAGATTAACACATTTTCCTAATCGACATCCTCAATTCCGTAAATTTCACCAGACAATTGCCTCTAGTTAGTAACAACTACCAAAAAATTAAGTATAGTCACTACTGAAATAGAATAAACAGCATCTAAGCTAGAGTTTGTTTCTTAAAAAACTTTATTATTTCTTTACAGAAACTTTATGTTTGAGACTCTGCTGAGACATGATTTAGAAATTTCCTAACCTAAATTACGTATTTCTACGGAGATGCTTCTTCCATGGGCTTTTTCAGGCAAAAACTAGCAATCTGATAGGGCATAATCTCTAACTGGGGAGAGTTTGTGGATATAGCCTCACTCCTTCTCTCTTCTAGAAGATTTACTCGATGAGCGGGGATCAATCCAAAGGAATTATGAAGAGCAAAATAAGTTGTGCTACTACCAATTTCATAACATCTAATAATCCATTCTTTGGTTGATGTTTCTGACTGTTTCAATGCTGTAATTATCAAATTTTCAGTATCTAAACTACACCAACTATGGCGATCAATAAAATAAGAGTGACTTTTAGTATCTTCAGTATTTGGGATATTTGGCATTGAATTAGCTGGTAAATCACTAATAGCTTCTATGCTAGTTTTGAGAGATAAATTCAACTCATAACCCTTGTGAATAGTTCTTGCCTGTTGATAGTTTCCTTGGTGGGGATAGAGGGCGTAGGTAAACTGGTGCTGGGTACGATCGGCGTGAGGATCTGGCCATTGGGAGCCTCGCAGTAGGGTTATTCGTAACTGATCTGGTTGAGCATCGTAGCCATACTTGCAATTATTTAATAAGCTCACTCCATAGTTTTGATCACTTTGATCGCTTAAATCTGCCCAGCGCAGAGCCGGAACTTCCCATTTTGCCTTATCTACTGCCGTCATAGGTTGGGTGGGTCGATCGATCGTGCCGCAGGGAATTTCGTAGGTTGCCATATTGCTAGTAACTGTCAGGGGAAATGCTGCTTTGACTAAAACATGGGTTTCTTGCCAATCTACCGTAGTTACAATTTTGACTAGAGGAGAATGCAGATCTAAAACATAATCTTGGATAAAAGTAGAGTTTCTAAACTTCCGCACGACTCGGATACTTTGGCGGACTTTCCCCTTTTCTTCATAAGCAATAGATATCAACTCTGCCCCCGGTAAAGGGAATTGAGCATAGTCGGGGTCAATATTCCAAGCATCCCAATACTGCCCTTGATCTTGCCAAAATTGTAATTGATTGCCCCCTGCGGGTTGGAGAACTTCTCGATCGTTCACCAGATCAAATACCTGAGCCAGATCACCCGTTTTCGGGTCAACTAATACTCTCAGTAATCCATTTTCTAATAGCCATAACTCTTGATTAATAATTTGATTAATGTCTTTATTATCTTGAATATTTCGATAATTTTCGCTAGGTTGAAGAGGATTAAATTTCAGCCAAAAAACTCGAAAACCAATACTAGGAATGTCTTCAGCAAGAAATAATAATTGTTCGGGATTGTTGAGCGATCGTTGACTAGGTACAGATTGACCATTGTTATCTAGAACTGCCCAAGGGAGTTGATCTGATTGATCTTCTAGTTGATAACCAAATTGATTATCTGATTGATTAAGAACTAACACCTCTAATAATTGGGCTGGCATTCTTAAACTTACGACTTCAGTCCGTTGCCAATTGAGGGAATTAAATACAATAATTGGTTGGATTGTGTAGGGGATCGTCTGTTGGATTGTAGGTTGAGAGTTTTTCTGATTGTAAAGTATATTTGGAGGAGATAAATTAATCTGCTGAAAAATTGCTTGCCAACTATCTTCCCAAAGCACATTCCCTAGCTGGATAACTTCTTGCCATTCTTGATTTGCAGTAACAAAAACTTCAGGGATGGATGTGCCGGGTAAAATATCATGGAATTGGTTAAAGAGAACCTGCTGCCAGAGTTTAGTAATTAGTTCTTGGGGATAGGTTTTTTCGGTGGCGAGAGTAGCGATCGAGGCTAATAATTCCACCTCATAAAGTAATCCTTCACAGTAGCGATTGTAGTATTTTTGATCCGCATGGGTCGTATAACAACCCCGATGAAATTCTAGGTATAATTCATCCCGCCAGACTGGAAGTTGTGCAGATATTTCTGGAGATATTTCTGGAGATTCTAAAGATTTTACTTGTTCTGTAATCTGTTCTAGATAATCTATTGCTCTAGTAAATTGTAATTTGGGAAAAGCTACTGGGGATTTTGAAGATACTAGCGACTTGATAGATTCTAAAGATTTTGAAGTTGTGGAAGATTTTTGAGATTCTAGAGTTTCAGGAGAGTAATTAATAGAGTTGTTAATATTCAACTGCCAACGCTTGACAGTTTCTAACATATCCCGACTAGGCCCACCGCCATGATCTCCTACACCCATCAACCAAAGATGTTCTAACAATCCAGTTTTTGCTTCCCAATTAGCCCCATAGGTAGCAATTTTTACTGGTTCTATTCCTTCGCCGATCGGGTTAGACATCAAACTTAAAACTCTACTACCATCCACCGATTCCCACCAAAATAAAGGGTAGGAAAACTTATTTGTATCATTCCAATCTAATTTTTGAGTGACGAAATAATCGATATCAGCTAATTTGAGAAACTGGGGTAGCGTTGCACAGAAGCCAAAGGTGTCGGGTAGCCATGCGACTTTTGTAGTTTGTCCAAATTTATCTTGATAGTAACGTTGTCCATAAAGGAGTTGACGTGCGATCGATTCCCCGCTAATCAAATTCATTTCCGGCTCAATCCACATTCCCCCCACTAGTTCCCAAGTCCCTTGCTGTACCTTTGCTTGAATGATTGCAAATAATTCTGGGCGGTTCTGCTCAATCCATTGATACAAAGCTGGAGTGGAGTGACAAAATATTAATTCTGGAAAATCTTGTTGGAGATTAACTACCGAAGTAAACGTTCTTTGGGCGACTTGATAAGTTTCGGCAACTTCCCATAACCACGCCATATCCAGATGGGCATGACCTAATAAATTGATTTTTCGTTGTTGAATTATTTGAGGTAATCCTAACTGAAAAAGGGACTGATACCAGTTATGAATACTGAGATTAAATTGCTCTAGTTCAGGTAATAGTTCCCATGAAATTTGACTAGTAATTTTAGCTAATTTCTCTAGTTCTTCAGGCGGTAAATATTGTTGATAAACGGCGATTTGATCAGCAATAAAATTCAAATCTAATAATTGTAATTCTGGAGTGGATTGAAAACTTTTGTACGGTAATTCATAAACGAGGGTCGATCGTACCAAAGCCCCCTGATCATGGGCAGGACTAACTAGCCTTAACATGACTTCAACTGCTGTCTCCTCTGTCACACTCTCCTGCAATAACACCCGTGCTTGAGCATCAAATAGATCCCCCTCCTGCACTAGCTTGCCATCGACAAAAACCTGTGCTGCCTCTGCCCACCAAGTGAGGGCTAATCTCAGAGATAATCCAGCAAGGGGATAGTTATCTAAACTTTTGGGTAAACTTTTGGGAATAATAACTTTTTGACGCAACCAGAGGACTTGAGAACCCTTTGCCCAAGTAATGTAACTTTTAGGGTTAATTGTCGGCTTTCCCCAAGGAAAAGAGTATAATCGGTCTATCTGACTAGCAGGAATATCTGTATCACAGGATTGCCAATTATCTAAGATATTTATTTGGGTACAGGCTCGGAGTCGATCGATCACTTCTCCTAATAAATGATGAGAGGCTGGAATCGGATTTTCCTGATTTTCATTATCTGCTGGCTCTTCTAAACTATTTACCACTGCTCCTCCCATGTCTGAATCTAGTTCTGAATCTAGTTCTGGTGTCTACAAAAGTAGATTATTTAATTTTATTAATCGGCGATCGCAGCAACTGATGGATCAGTCTAAAACAGTGTTGCGTCATTTGCAAGTGGCAACTATTTGGGGTGTGCAAATTGCCCTTTATCCAGTTTATTTACTTGTGCAAACCACCCAGACTTTTGTTAGACAAATCCAACAATCTGCCACAAAAAATCAGACTCAATTATCAGAATCAGAAATTGACAAACCAGCTTTACCCCCAGCCCCAGATCAACCAGTTAAAAATATTTTAGATTCCGTAGAAAGTTTTCTTGATCCAGAGCAAATATCTGGCTTAATTGCTGTCCTTAGTTTTCGGAATTTAGCTGCTTCTCCAAAGTTGGAATCAACCCATCAAGCTCCAATGTTAGCGTTGGTATCGGATCAGATTGCCCAAGAATCTAATCTATCAACAAAAGACACATCAATTCAGCAAGAAAGTATTGGTAAATTAATTCACGGGGTGGCATGTTTATTAGATTCAAAGGCTTTGGTTTTAGTTGATACCCATAATCAAATTTTAGATATTCTTACACCAGATCAACAACAGAAATTAGCTAAGAAAATCATCTGGGAAATTGCAAATTATCACTACGATCGCCGCCAGTTTCTCCAAGCTCAACGTCCTATTACTAACCAATTACCTCAGCCCACTAGTCCTAAAGTATTTCTGCCCGCCCGGTGGTTTTGGAAATTAATGGCTTGGGTACAACAGGGAGA
>JAIMKT010000004.1:10446-14929 GCA_020692245.1 Microcoleus sp. GA_180221_E-2-1-MAG-45_12 | reverse complement strand
AATTTTCTCCAACTGCCTAGCTTTTCCTTTCCTCGTTTAGCGATCGATCCAGAAACTCTCAGTAACTTTGACCAGCAAATTTATCAAGTAGAAGAAAATCAAATCGTGCCAACTTCCCAGTGGTTAATTCAGGTAGGGGAAGAAATATTCCCAATGATTATTCACCCAGAGAATTTGATTCCTAAAGGTTTAGCTCAGAGAAATTCTCGTCATAGTTTAACTAACTCTAATTTAGATTCTAGAGATTTAATCAGTGGCAACCAATCCTCAGAAATCAACTCTTCAGATACTAATTCTCAAGAAAATATTTGGCAATTAATTCAAGCGGCAATTACCTATTTCTTTGGGAAGAAACCAGCAAAGTTAAACTCGGATACTCAATCTAGCTCTGGCGAGGCTCAACTCTCTCCTGCCCTAGCCTCAGAGCAACTTCATAAACTTACTACCTCGGCAACCTACCCAGAATTACCCTTTTCTGAAGATGACTGGCTAAATACTGAAGATTTGTTTCCGACAACATCATTTTCTAGAGTGCATCCTTACCAAGATGAGATGATGCTAGATGTGCCTTCTTTGGCGGATAATCAAGCTGAAACTAAACTGTTGGCTCAAACTAATTCCCCTTCTTGGATTCAAGTAATGGCTGCCAGATTCAAAAAAATCAAACCTCAACAGCAGAGAACTTCTCATCAATCTTCAAATAAATTTTCAAGCAATTCTCCCAATAAATCCTCTGATTCAACTGCAATTCCCCAAAGAAAACTCCCACCCGCTAAACCCCTTCCGCCCATTCCCGGTTCCAAAAAGCACCAAAATTATCAGCAGCAGAAACCTACCCAAACATCAACTCAAACATCAATCCAGAGATCAAGCCCGGCGGCTCTCGATCGCTCTCAATCAAAATCTCAAAAATCTCCCCAGCTAGTCAAGACAACTATAGAAAATTCATCTTTAACTAATAGTTCTCCAGATTGGATTGAAACAGAAGTCACCTCTAAAGGTTATATTAAACATCCCTTACAAAAATCTATAGAAATCCTTGATGAAATTGTCCTCTGGATTGAAAAGCTATTTAGTTGGTGCTGGAACTTAATTAAAAGAATTGTAAAAATCTAAAATTCTAATCTATGATTCGCCTCACAGAAATCAAACTCTCCCTAGATCACACCGAAGCAGATCTACAAAAAGCTATTCTCAAAAAATTGGGGATCACTGCTGCGGAATTAGTTAAATACACTATTTTTAAGCGCAGTTATGATGCTCGCAAACGAGGGGCGATCGCCTTTGTTTATGCTGTTGATATTGTTACTCCTAAACAAGATAAATTACTTAAGCGTTTTCAAAAAGACCCCCATGTATTTCCCACTCCAGATACTACCTATACCTACGTTGCCACTGCTCCCCAAGGATTCCGTCAAGAATTAAATCAAGGATTAAGTCAAGGATTGAAAAAACGCCCGATCGTGATTGGCACGGGGCCCTGTGGCATGTTTGCGGGGTTGTTACTTGCCCAGATGGGGTTTTGTCCATTGATCTTGGAGCGGGGGAAGATGGTGCTCGATCGAACCCGTGATACCTTTGGCTTTTGGAGTAAGGGCAAATTTAACCCAGAATCAAATGCTCAATTTGGGGAAGGAGGAGCCGGAACTTTTTCCGATGGTAAGCTCTACAGCCGGATCAAAGATGCCAATAAGCAGGGGCGAAAAGTTTTACAAGAATTAGTCAACGCTGGGGCCGATCCAGAAATTTTATTCATCAACAAACCCCACATTGGCACCTACCGCCTGGTGAAAATTGTCGAAAATATCCGTAATACTATAACTGCCTTGGGGGGAGAAATTCGCTTCCAGAGCCGAGTTGAGGATGTGGAAATTGAAAACGGACAGGTGCGGGGCGTGATCCTTGCTGACGGGGAGCAGATTCCCTGCGATCATGTGGTCTTAGCCGTGGGTCACAGCGCCCGTGATACCTTCGAGATGCTGCACAGGCGGGGAGTGTATATGGAAGCCAAGCCCTTCTCCATTGGTTTTCGGGTAGAGCATCCCCAGACCCTGATCGACCAGAGCCGTTTGGGAACCCAAGCTGGACACCCCATGCTCGGAGCAGCGGATTATAGTTTGGTGCATCACTGTAGTAATGGGCGATCGGTCTATAGTTTTTGTATGTGTCCGGGGGGGCAGGTAGTGGCGGCGACTTCAGAAGTTGGACGAGTGGTAACTAACGGCATGAGCCAGTATGAACGTAGTGGTAAAAATGCTAATAGTGGCATCGTGGTGGGGATTACTCCGGCAGATTATCCCGGCAGCCCCTTGGCAGGAATTGAACTCCAACGTCGCCTAGAATCCATAGCTTTTCAGCTCGGTGGTGAAACCTACAAAGCTCCGGGGCAATTGATCGGAGATTTTTTGGCGCAACGACCTTCAACTACCTTCGGCAGTGTCAAACCTTCCTATAAACCGGGGGTGCATTTGGGGGATTTAAGTACCAGCCTGCCAGATTATGCGATCGCCGCCATTCGAGAAGCTATCCCCGTGTTCGATCGACAAATTCCCGGTTTTGCTTTACCCGATGCCATTTTTACCGGAGTGGAAACCCGCACTTCCTCCCCTCTGTGTATCAAGCGAGGTGAAGATTACCAAAGCCTCAACACCCAAGGACTCTATCCCGCCGGAGAAGGAGCAGGCTATGCTGGGGGAATTCTTTCTGCTGCCGTCGATGGCATCAAAGTTGCGGAAGCCGTGGCTCTGAGTATGGGCAGACCTTCCTAGGGTTGACTATTTTATGACTCGATACTGGCATACAGTAGTTGACGTGAGTTCGAGTCTAGGCTTAGGTTCAGGACTTTCGCTTAAACCAAACTGACCTTTAAATAATAAGTTAGACAAAATCCCGGCGACTTCACTACTCAGAGATGATTAACAATTTTTAAAATTGCTCAATTAAACCACTAAAGGGTCGATCGCCCATCAAAACTTTTAACGAATGGGTCTAATTTGACTTTCATCAATCCAACCCCCACCACATTTTGTTGTACTATACCAAGTGCCTCTGGGTTCATTAACAACTTGAATTATCTCCATATTTTCAATGACACATTTGACTGAACCATTGGGGGCTGATCGTACATTTGATGGGGGATCGTAGACTATGAAATGATTCATCCTCTCATTTTCTTTGATGAATCTGCTCTGACAAGCTAAGGTGACTAGATTTTGAGTTGCCTGAGATTGGGGAGTATATCGAGTTGAATCACCCTTAACAGTCCAGTAATTTTGACCACAGTGAATAGTAGCTTCTAGTCTTTCATCTCCTAGATAGTAAGTAGCCTGAGCATAGGCTCCATCATCAAAAGGAATTGAGTTGGTGTCTAAGCTAATGGTTTGTCCAGTAGAAGCAGTACCAAGGACTAGCACTCCGGCTGGGGCAGGGGCTGAGATAGTGACTGGGGGAGCAACAGGGCTAGGAGCAGGAATAGTAGCGACAGGAGTTGGGGTGGCTACGACAGGGCTGGGAGATGTGGCGACACTAGAGACGGGGCTAGGAGAAGTTGCCACCGGAGGAGTTTGGATTGTTACACAAGCTGTGAGACTAGCGATCGCAGTTGTTATTACCACGATCGCTCTTCCAACACCTATGCACTTCTCTAATCCAAATAGAGAGGATTCACTCATTTTATTTTTGAAGATAGGTCAAGGTAGCCTTAGGGGTTTGCATCGTACTAGCCAAAGAGGATTGAAGAATGGCAGTTTTGATTACCGCTTGATCCGCCATGTTAAATAGGGGGTTAGACAAAATCCCGGCGATCGAGGTCGCAATTACTGCCACAATTAAGCCTACTTGCAGAGGACGCAGCCCCGGTAAAGCCCAAGTGATCGCTGGATAGTTTTTCACCGCCTCAGACATTTCTTGGGGTTCCTTCACTACCATCATTTTCACAACTCGGATGTAGTAATAGATGGAAATCACACTGGTAAGTAAACCAATTAAAACTAGAGTATACAAACCAGCTTGCCAACCCGCCCAGAATAGATAAATTTTGCCGAAGAAGCCAGCAAGGGGCGGAATCCCTCCCAAGGATAGTAAGCACAGGCTCAAGCCCAAGGTTAACAGAGGATCTTTTTGGTATAACCCAGCGTAATCACTAATCTTGTCAGTGCCAGTTCTGATGCTAAAGAGAATAATGCAGGTAAAACCGCCGAGGTTCATGAATAGATAAACCAACAGGTAGAAAATCATACTGGCGTAACCTGCTTCCGTACCAGCGATCAACCCAATCATCACGAACCCAGCTTGGGCGATCGAGGAATAGGCTAACAGCCGTTTCATACTAGTTTGGGTCAGCGCCACCACATTCCCCAACACCATACTGAGAATCGCCAGGGCTGTGAATACAAAATGCCACTGCTCTGACACACTGGGGAAAGCTGTCACCAAGAGGCGAATAGCAAGGGCAAACCCTGCGGCTTTGGAACCCACGGAGAGG
>JAIMKT010000004.1:0-10426 GCA_020692245.1 Microcoleus sp. GA_180221_E-2-1-MAG-45_12 | reverse complement strand
GGAGCCTTCATAGACATCGGGAGTCCACTGGTGAAAAGGCACGGCAGAAATCTTAAAGGCAATCCCAGCAATAATGAATACCAAGGAAATTAATAGCCCAAGACTAGAGCCATTGGTACTTGCAGCCAGTCCTGTAGCAATTTTGCCTAAGTTAGTTTCTCCTCCAGATAGACCATAGAGGAGGGATAGACCGTAGAGGAAGATCGCAGAGCTAGAAGCCCCAATCAGTAGATACTTGAGGGCAGCTTCGTTGGAACGGGGATCCCGCTTCATGTAGCCCGTCATTAGGTAGGAAGAAATACTCAAGGTTTCTAGGGAGATGAAAATCGTCACCAGTTCATCAGCCCCAGACAGGAACATGCCGCCGATCGTCGCCGTGAGCAGAATGGCAATAAACTCCACCAAGGAAGTCCCCGTCTGCTCGACATAGCGGATCGACATCAAAATAGTAACAGCCGCAGAGAGGGCAATAATTGCTCGGAAGGCTACGCTGAGGGCATCACCATTAAAGGATCCTAGAAAACCTATGGGGTTAGAGATATCCCACTCGTAATAGAGAACGACTAGGGCAGAGAGTAAACCGCCGATCGCCACGTAGGGAATTCCCCGGATCGCCGATCGACCAGCAATCAGATCAATACAAATAATTAACAGGAGAGTAATAATCACAATCCCTTCCGGCAGGATCGTTCCCGTATTCAGTTGGGCAACAAGAGTAGCAAAGTCCATAAAATTTAAGAAGATTTATTTAGGATTCATTTAATTATTGCCTACGCAGAAGTAGTCTTAGCTTTTGTTAATTTTAGCCTCATGTTGCCACTTTTACTGCCTTAGTATTCTCTGTAGCATTTAGTTAGCTGGTGTAGTTTCTGGGGATGGCAGATTTGAGGCTGAGAATTTTTGAGTGGCTTGTTGGAGGAGATTTTGGAGGAGGGGCAATTGATTTGACTGGGAGATTTTTTGGAGGATATCCCGGAGTTTAGAGATATTGAATTGAGTGATTTCGGTGTTAGAACTGTCTTGAGTCTCTTGAAAATAGGTAATTAGGGTTAAGCCGGAAACTTTTGTGAGATAGGCGGCACTGGCTCCTTGAATTAAGCCCCCGGCAAGGTAGGTGACGAGGTTACTTTTGAGGAGATGGCTGAGGGACTGGGTGGAAAATTCGACAACGCCTAGTTTGAGCAATAGTTCTGCCAACACACCCACCACATTCTCTGCTTGAGCAAGGGATATTTTCTGCTGATAAATTTGCCCCAGATCCATAATTAGCTGAGTATTGATGGCTCCCGTTGCTAAGAGATCGAGGGCAGGCACGGGGTTGGCAAAAGCTGCCGCCGCCGCTAACCATTGGTATTGTTCAATGATCGGTTGGCTTCGATCGAGCCGCAGTTGATTGAGAGAGCCTCTAGTTTCTTGGTGTAGGGTAGAAACTTGACGGAGACTGGTGGCCCATACTAGTTCCTGTCTTTCTTGGCTGAGGATTTCTTCTAAGGTGGCAGTCAGGGCAGTCAGGTTGGGTTGAGGAGTTTCTTGCCAAGTCACATCAGTCCCGATCGCCTGTTGTTGGATCACTTTCACGGGACGGGGAGCCGCACTAATCCCCAAGACGGCAGCCGGGGGCAATAAACCCAAGACTCGCTGCTGGAGTTGCACCACCAATTTGGCAGCTTCTAAGGGCAGGTATTGATCCTGTTTATTGAAAATCAATAAGGTGCGCTGTTGCTGGGCAAAGGGTTGGAGAACTTGCCATTCAGAATCTGTGAGGTCGCCTGTCGTGAGAAATAGGACTAGATCATAGGTTTGGGCTTGATGGAGAGTTGCGGGAATATCCGAGGCGGGGTTAGCGGGGTCGATCGATCCCAGGGGTGGGGTTTCCGTCAAGGTTATGGACTTGTCTCCCAAGGGGGGCAGCACTTGGATCAGGGTTGTTTTGCCCACGGCTTTGCCACCAGTCACCAGCAAGTTAAGTTCCTTACGGGCTGTTCCTTGGCGGAGTTGGTCTAGTTTTGCTTCTAGGGTGTTAACTAAATCTGGGTCTGGCTGAGATGGGGAGCTTTGGAGCTGCTCGGTTTGGAGTTGGTTAATTAAGTCTTGGGTTTTGGCGATCGCGCGTTGGAATTTCGCGGCATTCACGGGGGATCGATCGACTATTACCGGATTATTTGGCTGCTGGCGTTTCCACCACCGATAACCAAAATAGGCTGCGGCTCCGCCCCACAGGGTGACACCCCCAAAATCTCCACCCAAGCTACCGAGGGTGTGCTGCCAACTCTGCCACATCCACAAAGTCACCGATAAGCCAATCCCCCCCACCAATACTGGTTTTTGCCACTTTTCTGCCATGCCGCTACCCATCCCCCAGAATCTTCTGAATCCCAATAAATATCAAAAAAATATCAAAAAAATAATCTAGTTCCAGAATAACACTTGAGCTTGTTGATGGGCGATCGATCGACCCAATTCTCCGCAATTCTAGATTGCAGATTTTGACAAGCGGGAAGGACGAGACCGAGAATCGAAACGAGAATCAAAAAAGGTTACAAATGGTAGTGAAATAGAGCTAATCAAGCGGAGTTTTCGAGAATTGCTGTCCTAGATGAGTTATGATTGTAAATAAAGATTGAAAAATATTCTAATCAGTTAACAATTCCCGGAAACAAACGCCTACAATTACGGATACAATTTATGTCTATTCCAATTCGCAATGTCGCTATTATTGCCCACGTTGACCATGGTAAAACTACCTTAGTGGATGCACTCCTCAAACAATCCGGCATTTTCCGCGAAGGGGAAGACGTACCTATTTGTGTCATGGATTCCAATGACTTGGAACGGGAACGGGGGATTACGATTCTCTCCAAAAATACTGCTGTCACCTACGGCGAAACCTTAATTAATATCATCGATACTCCCGGACACGCCGACTTTGGTGGGGAAGTAGAGCGGGTATTAGGGATGGTGGATGGTTGCATCTTGATTGTGGATGCCAACGAAGGCCCCATGCCCCAGACCAGATTTGTGTTAAAGAAAGCTCTAGAGAAAGGATTGCGCCCGATCGTGGTGGTGAATAAGATCGATCGACCCCAAGCGGATCCCTACGGAGCGATCGACAAAGTTTTAGACCTCTTTCTAGAATTAGGTGCCGACGAAGACCAGTGCGATTTTACCTACCTCTTCGCCTCTGGGTTAGCTGGCTTTGCCAAAACTGACCTTGAACACGAAAGCTTAGATATGCAGCCCATGTTTGAGGCAATTCTCCAACACGTTCCACCCCCAGTAGGTGATCCTGAAGCTCCTCTGCAACTCCAAGTTACCACCCTAGATTATTCAGAATACCTAGGACGGATCATCATTGGCAAGATTCATAACGGCACCATTACCGCCGGACAGCAAGCCGCCTTAATTCGGGAAGATGGCAGCATCTTTAGAACTAAAGTCTCGAAACTCATGGGTTTTGATGGACTAAAGAGAATTGATATCGCCGATGCTAGTGCTGGCAATATTGTTGCTGTAGCTGGATTTAGTGATGCCAACATTGGGGAAACCATCACCTGCCCCAACGATCCCCAAGCTCTGCCTTTGATCAAAGTAGACGAACCTACCTTGCAGATGACTTTCTCGGTGAATGATTCTCCCTTTGCAGGTCAAGAAGGCAAACTAGTAACTTCTCGGCAAGTGCGCGATCGTCTCTACCGGGAACTAGAAACCAACGTGGCTCTGAGAATCGAAGACACCGACTCCGCTGATAAATTCCTTGTTTCGGGACGGGGAGAACTGCATCTGGGGATTTTGATTGAAACCATGCGCCGGGAAGGTTATGAATTCCAAGTATCCCAACCCCAAGTTATCTACCGGGAAGTCAACGGCAAACCCTGCGAACCTTTTGAGTATCTGGTCTTAGATGTCCCAGAGGAATCTGTGGGTGGTTGCATTGAGCGCCTCGGACAACGCAAGGGAGAAATGAAGGATATGCAAATGGGCGGCAGTAGCCGGACGCAGCTAGAATTTATTATTCCTGCCCGTGGTCTCATCGGGTTCCGGGGTGAGTTTATGCGTCTGACCCGTGGTGCGGGGATCATGAACCATAGTTTCCTTGATTATCGTCCTTTGATTGGGGAACTAGAAACCCGCCGCAATGGAGTCTTGACTTCCTTTGAAGAAGGGGTAGCTACTTTCTATGCCATGAAAAATGCGGAAGACCGGGGTGTTTTCTTTATTACTCCCGGAACCAAAGTTTATAAGGGCATGATTGTGGGCGAACACAACCGGACTCAAGATTTGGAACTAAATATCTGCAAAACTAAGCAACTCACCAACCACCGAGCTGCCGGAGCGGATGAACTAGTGCAACTCCAAGCGCCTGTGGAAATGAGCCTAGAGCGAGCTTTAGAATACATTGGGTCTGATGAGCTGGTAGAAGTAACTCCTAAATCGATTCGCTTGCGGAAGTTGAGCAAAAAGTTAGTGAAGCGTTAATGGGTGATTACAGCAGTTCTTATGAATTTGCAACGATGGGCTTACACCTACTCTTCGGGGTTAGTTTAGGCCCATTCTCGTCTCTCCATTTCCTTTTGGGGCATCAATAATGTGGCTTCGATCTCTTCTCTAATGATAGTCGTGACTTCAGAATTGCCATGTAAACAATCTAGCAATAATTGATTCGCCCCGTAGTAGCTTTGCAATACTTGCTTTTGATTTGGGCTAAATTTCCACTGACTGCCGATATTTCGGTGGGTAGCGATCGCCCTCTGCAACTCTTCAGCCCAAGTAGCGTAATTCTTTTTACACCAATTATTGAAGCTAGCTTTGGTGTGATTATTGTTGGGGAGTTGGTCACTTAGTTGTTGCAAAGATTTATGAAAGCCAATATCGATCACCATGCCTAAAATATTGCTCAGAGCTTCTCCACAGCTATGGACGTAGGCAAAATCTTTACTTTCTTTGAGCATACACTCCTGCAATAAATCATCGAGGGCAGCATCCAAAAACATTCCCTGATCCAGAGTGCAGGCTAGGGCAAAGTGGGGGGCGAGGTGGGGAGTTTTGGTTAGGGCTTGATAGAAGGCTCTGCCCATGGCGGGTTTGTTGTCGGCGGAATTAGTGCCAGATTTTTCGCTTGCCCAGGTGAGGAACTCTTGGAGGTAGGGGTCTTGGGCAACCAGACTATCAGTTTCCTGTTTCATGAGCTGCATCAGTCCATCGGCACTCCGGAGCATACTAGAAGTCAGCAAAAATATTTCTCGCCAGTAGGGGTCGGTAAGATGACTGACTAGCCCTTGTAATGAGTCTCCCAAGGCTTGGAGATTGTGACTAGCGACGATCTTCCGGGCTGTGAAATACTCTTGCAGCGCCAGATAGGAAAAGGAAAATATGCCCCTCGCCCGCTCTGCCAAAAGTCCGTGTTGAGATTCGATCGCCCGGAGTACCGCTTCACTAACTTGGGAAATTTCCTCTGGATCTTCACTAGCATCGGGCAGAGTCTGCATATAGTCACCAATATGCCCCCCAATGACCTGCTCCTCAAAAAAGTATTGTTTGCGCTCAAAGGTGATGGAAGCCACCTGACTCAATAATCGTAGCTTTTGAGGTAATAAAAATCCCCGATAGACCTGATCCCGTTCAATGCCCTTTGATTCATCCCATTTTCCCAAGAGCAGATCCATCCCTTGCTTATAAAATTCGGCTTGCTTTAGAGGAAAACTGTTTTGACGGTGAAAAATAGAACAGGCCAGATGCAAAAACAGCGGGGTGGTAATCAAACGCCGAAAGCGCCAGTTTTCTGGTAAATCCAACTTTTCCATAAATTGTGCCGCATCAGCTAGTCCAGCCTCAGCATTAGTTTTGCTAAATTCCACAAACCATTTTTGGGTAAAGGTAATAATTTGGGCTTCTGTGAAGGGGGCAACTTCTACATCTGTAAAGCTTTTTAAGGATAGTCTTTGGGCGGCAGTGCGACAGGAGACAACAAATTGATTCTGATGATATTTTTCCGTAAAGCGGCGAATTTCATTGAGGATCACAGGTTCTTCTTCATGGGAAACTTCATCTATCCCATCGATTAACAATAGAATGCGACCCCCTTGGAGGAGTTTTTTGATGACGCTGATTTGAGAAATATCCGAGGTGATAAATTCTTGGTGGATGTAGTCTATTAAGCCAGTTTTGGGGTCATTTTGATAGGTGCTGGCAAAGTCCCGGAGGGTAATAAAAATGGGGACTTGATTGATCGCAATACTCTGCCGATTGCATTGAATTGCCAAGTGTCGCAGAAAGGTAGACTTCCCAGAGCCGGGTTTGCCAAGGACTCGGAGTTTGAGGTATTTATCTACAGCCTTCATCCCCGGAATTTGAGCATCAGTAATTTTGCCAATGCCAAAGCGATCGACATCCTCTGGTTTGAGGGCATTGAGGGCAGAAATTTCTAGGATCTGCTGACTAGAAATCTCTTCTAGGATGTTGACATCTATATAGATATTGTCTAGGTTCACCGGACGATTGATATCAAGAAGTTGGAGGATACCGCATTGATGATTGATTTTTTCTCGGCGCTGCGATCGAACCCTTTCCACCAACCCATCTAAACTCAAGGCTCCCCAATCTTTCCTACTTTCCTCCTCAGCCTTCGGTTCATTCCACATTTCTTGGGGCGGATTGAGGGCAATTTCTCGCCAGTCTAGGTTTAACTTAGTGCAAATCTCAAAGAAGGTAAATCGCTCGATCGGCTGTCCCGCAAAAAAACGCCAAATTGGTTGTCTGGTTCTAATCCCTACTTCATTCGCTAAATATTCCTGAGTCCAGCCTGTCGCTGCAAACCTCTGTTTAGCCTGTTTGGCTCCTGAAGCCGATGCCTGTAGAGATCTTTTAGCCATGGGAACCTCCCCCTGTATGTCAACAAATTAGAAACTATTACTAAACTTACTTTTCGTATATATTTTTCTAGGTATTTTCTAGATGTTTTTCGTAGATACCTTAGTTTATACCCTAGTTAAACATCAGTTGAATTTTAGTTATACAAAATAATTTTGAGATTTAAGATTTTTATTTGACTTTTTGTGACCAAATCAAACTGCGATCGCAAAATTTGCTATAAAAGCTGACCAAAACTTACTTTTTATACCTTAATCTATCTAGTTCTTGATTGTTTCTGATCTATTCCTTTCTAAACCCACAAAAAAGCTCCTTCGACTTAAGTTTTTGTCAAGGAGAGTCTAGGGCGGTAATCCTATATTAACTCCATTAATGATTCAATCAATAGGTAATTAATAAGCAAAAATAATAAGTAATTAATAAGTAATCAATAAGCAATCAATAAGCAATTTTTATTAGTTACTTAGAATAAGTCATAACTGCTACTCCGATCTTGATATTGAATAATTTTCATTTTCTGGATATCAAAATAAGGATGAGGAGCCTTCACTATATTCGCCCAAGCATAGTAAACTTCTGACAAGAGCTTATTCCCCAACACAATCCAATACCTAGCATCAGCCCTAGTATCAAAATTAACTAATAGCCATTGTTGCACACCTCTTTCTTCAGGTTCTGTCGCAAAAATAAAGCAGGTATGTTCTAGATGGCAATCGAAATAGTCCAAGCTATACAAAGAACCTTTCCAACCAATATCTCCTTCTGTTGCAAGGGCGATCGCTGCCACTTCTAGATCACTTTCAGGAGCAAAAACATACACATTCGCTGCCTTTGCCTTAATCCGAATTTGTTTGACTTTTTCTCTTTCTAACTTAAAAAGCTTTAGCCGGGGTAGCCGATGGCTGGTTTTTGTCGTAAGTCCATTTGTGTCCATATTTATGACTCCAACTTGATTGTTTCTTCGGGTTATATCTGCTGATCTCTGAAATTTTTATAGCGATCGTCCTCTAGTTCCTTTGCCATCTATTTGGGTGAGGGATATTTGATTGCTTTACAATACAATTACGTATCTCGACCCTACCAAACTAATGATTGATTTTTTTAACTAACTTGATTGACTTGATTGATTACACAACAATCTGTAATAACCTGATTGACTCTGTAATAATTCGCAATAAAACCAGAAATTAAGCCCCAAAGTTAAGCTCTAAGGAAAAGAAAAATGGAGATATTACTCTCCATCAACCAACACAAACTTTATTGCTTCACTGAGTCAGCCGCTCTATTCCATGCATCTTGGACAGCAGGTTTTGCTTTTTCCCAAGTTAAACTGCCCTCTATAGTTGCTTCATACTCCCGGCGCAGGTCTGGTTCCACATCACTGTAGTTGCGTCCGGTATTTCCGTAGCGATCGAAGCCTTCATAGCCGACTCGATAGGCCTGTTGATATTCTTCATAGGTTGCTCCTTTCTCCACGTAGGGACGGGAGCTATAATTTTCTCGCCAATGACTTTCTTCAAAGGAAGGATTAATTTGTTCTGCTGTCACCTTGCCTGCCAAGCCACCAACTACAGAACCAACTACCGCCCCGACCACTGCCCCGATCGGCCCAGCCACCACACTCCCAACTACAGTAGCCACACTGCCAACTCCAGCCGCTCCGACTCCTGTACCCATAGGATGCGCTCCCGGTTGTCCAGAAATGGGGTCGGGATTACTATCTGGATTGATTTCGGGATTAATATTTGGATTATTATCAACGCTATCAAGATTGTAGACAACATTATTATCAGCATTCCCGTTAGCCTGAACTTCGACTTGGCTGGGTGAATCGACAACCTCTTGATGTCTAATTACTCTTTTTCTAATATTTGGTTTGTTGCGATTTTCTGAATTCATAATGCTCCCTCAGGTAAGTGTACGGTTAAGTGTATAGCAATCAAGCTTGCTGGTATTCTCCACTGAGCATCTTTGCTAATACTTTAATACTAAATATTAGATATTAGATATTAGCTAAATGTGTCAATTAAATCTCAGCTTGATTTTTATTGATTGGGTTTCATTACTTAGATATTCACACAAATCATTAATTATTGCCTCTAACTTTTGAGCGTTTTAGTTAAACTTATACAACTTATACATTATCCAATCATGTATGACTTAAATCCTCACCAAGTTCTTGCCAAATCCTCACTAAGTATTTACTAAAAGCCTAGGAAATAAACGCCTGTAGAAATAGCAATTATTTACTATTACCACAAATCTATGCTCGACAATTAGCGTCTAACATTCTTTGTGGATCAAACCGAGGATTATGTGCTTGAACAACTTTTGCCCAAGAATAATAGACTTCTGACAAATGTTTCTCGCCTAAAGCAATCCAGTATTTAGTATTTTCGTTGGTATTAAAAGCAACTAAAAGCCAGTTGCCATTATTTTTATTTGCGGGTTCTGTGGCAAAAATAAAACAGGTTTCGTCTAGATATCGATCGTAATAGTCTAAGCTATACAAAGAACCTTTCCAACCAGATTTTCCTTGGGTTGCTATAATGATCGCCGATGCTTCTAATTCATTTTTTGGTGTGAATATATGAAAGTCAGCCAGTTTTGCTCTTAGCTTATCTTCTTTCACCTTGTCTTTCTCCAATGTCAACAACTTTAGAGAAAATTTCAAACCATCTCTTACTTCTTGCATATTTTTATTTAGATTAAATTTCTTTCTTTCTTGACCTAATACTTACATAACCATCTTGGTACAACATCTATCTTTTGAATGTTTTAGTATAACTCATACAACTCAAGCATAATTCAAGCCCAAATCAAACAATTTACTAAAAAATAAGTTCTTTGCGAACATAATTAGCCTAAACATTTTATCGATCACTTCATTTGCTTAACAAATCTTTAAAAATCTCAGAGATTCTGTAAGTATTAGTAGAGAGCCTTCACGACTTACAAATTAGAAGCCATTTTATAAGCATTAATGCTGTTTTTTGGAGTGGGAACTTAAGACTTTTTGTAATGCTAAATATAATCTTTTTATAAGTATTTGCTTTGAAAACAATCTAGACACTATATAGAGATGGCGCAGAGAGTATATAGATAGCGATCACCAAAAAAGTCTTGCTTATTCTTGATTTTCTACACCCAAGGCTATGTTTTCACCTATACCATGTAATTTGTCTCGATTTAGTTCAAACTTAAATTATCAATTAATTTTCTATTTAATTTCTCAATATATGCACTTAACTTGGTTTTCTAGCAATACATGGCTGATGGAAATGGCGGGCTTACGTATTCTCCTTGATCCTTGGTTGGTGGGGGATTTGGTATTTCCCAACCTAGATTGGCTGTTCAAAGGCTCCTGCGCCGATCGACCCCTCCCCGATCATTTAGATTTGATTCTCCTCTCCCAAGGCTTGCCCGACCACGCCCACCCCGAAACCCTGCAACGGCTCGATCGATCGACTCCTGTAGTTGCTTCCCCCGCCGCCGCCCAAGTTGTGAAAAGCCTCGGCTATTTTTTTTTTAATTATATGGGGAACAACGATATCTACAC